>VTPF01000033.1 GCA_008638025.1 Pelagibacteraceae bacterium
GGCAGGAAAGACTAAAAATTTTGGCTTGGCAATAAAAAAAGTAGAAAATCTTTTAATTAAAAAAAATTTTCATCATTCTGCGGCAAATTTTACTTGTTGTATATCAATAGGATTTCCATCTGGAAAATCTTTCGAATTTGAAGGAAAAGTTTATGGCAAAATAAGTTTTCCCGCCAAAGGAAAAAGAGGTTTTGGATATGATCCAATTTTTACAGCAAGAGGAGAGAGAAAAACCTTTGGCCAACTATCTCCAAGATATAAAAATAAAATTTCTCATCGATTTAAAGCTTTCGAAAAAATAAAAAAATATTTTTAATTTAATTAATTTTAACAAATTCTTTATTTTTTACTTGATATAGATCAAGGTTTCTTTCAGCAAAATTCAAACTATTAATTTTGAAAATACCGCTTTTTCCTCGAAATTCTTTTCCAATAAAATCTTCAATAGCAAAAACACCCTCTTTTTTGTTAAACCAAATAGATGCAAGTAAAGGAATTGTATCGTAAGCTAAAATTTCAAGATTAGAAATTTCCAAATTATAATATTTAAGTAGTTTACTGTTTAGATCTTTAAAATTTGTGTAATTTATTGATGGAAAAATAATATTTTGCAAAGAAGGTTCATTTAAAATTTTTTTATTAAACCACTGGTTTAACGTAATAAAAGTAGCATCTTTATAATTAACATCATGATAATCAAAGAAAGAAACAATACTAATTAAATCATCGTCAAAAGCAGGAATAATTACTTGTTGGTAATTTACGCCACCAATAGTATCCAATTTTTCCAAGACTTTTAATTTTTCGAGATCTTGAGGACTATTTGATTTTTTTGTTTCAGATATAAGATCTTTTAGTTTTTTATTTCTGTAGTAGTAGGAAGTTGCAATTTTTGATTTTTCATTAATTTCGTTAAAATCAGAGTAATGATACTTAGCGCTGATCGGGGTTTTTAAATCTTCAATTTTTTTTAAAACTAGCTTTGAGAAAAGACTATTGTCAGAAAAAAAAATTTTAGTTTTTTTTTCATTCAAAATTGATTTAATAGCTAAGAGTTGACTATCAATATTTATTCCAAAAGAAATTACATTTTTAGGCAATGTAATATTATTATTACTTAGGGAAATAAAAATATACTTAGAAAAGTTTTCTTCGTTTGAAATGCTTAATAAGTTTTCCATAAAAATTGGTCCTAAAACTATGTCTACTTTGTGATTTTGTAATTCTTGAAAAGAAAATTTAGTGCCAGATTTTGTACCCTGATTGTCGAATGGCAAGAGAGTTATATCAACATTGGATAATTCAAATATTGTAAGTTCAAATGTTTTTAATATTTTTTTTCCAATTTCTTGATAATCTCCTGTTAGTGGTAAAATTGCAGCAATACGAAGAGATTGATTTTTACTTTCAGAGGCGAATGTTAAATTTAACCAAAAGAAAGAAAGTAAAAAAAATTTAATTAAAAATTTTTTCATAAATATATGTTATTAATATAAATAGAGTATATGACGCAAAATAAAAAAAACAATCAACTTAGCCCGGCTCTTTACGTGGTTTCTACCCCGATTGGTAATTTATCCGATATAACCTTACGAGCTCTAGATGTTTTAAAAAATTGTGACTATATTTTGTGCGAGGATACTAGACATTCTTTAAAGCTTTTAAATTTTTATAACATTAAAAATAAATTAATTTCTTTTCATAAATTTAATGAAAAAAAAAATTGTAATGAAATTTTTGATGATATCACTAATGGAAAAAGTATTTCTTTAATTTCTGATGCTGGAACTCCTCTAATATCAGATCCAGGTGAGTTTTTAGTTAAATCAGCACGTAATTTAGGAGTTAAAGTTATACCAGTTCCAGGACCGTCAGCTACCATTGCGGCAATTTCAGTATCTGGCTTTGACACTAAATTTTTCTTTTATGGTTTTTTATCAAAAAAAAATAACGAAAGAGCCAAAGAATTAGAAATTTTGTCAAAAGTATATAGCAGTATAGTTTTATACTTACCTGCAAGGGATCTTAAAAAGCATCTTAAAGAATTTTTATTATTTTTTAAAAACAGAAAATTATTTGTTGCTAGAGAAATTACAAAATTACACGAAACTTATCTAACGGGAACCGTGGACGAATTGTTAAAATTAATTTCAAAAAATGACCTCAAGGGTGAGATAACACTTGTTATTGAGAACAAATCAGTAGATTCTGATAGTAATAATTTTGATATTAAAAATGAAATAAAGCTATTGCTAAATAAAATGTCATCAAAAGATATAGCCGAATATCTTGCTGAAAAATTTAAAATGAGTAAAAAAACTATTTATCAGAGTATTTTAGATTTAAATAAATGAAAAAAATTATAATTAGCTTCTTTTCTTTTTTAATTTTAACAGGGTGTGTAGGGGTTAGCTCGGAAGGTGTTCTTGGTACGGGTGTAAGCATTTATATTGATCCGAGAACGCTAGGCACTCAGATAGACGATTCTATTATGCAAAAGTCTATTTTGGTTAGAACAGCACAAATAGACAAAAAATACATTCTCGATATATCATCAAAGGTAATTGATGGTCATGTTTTTTTAACTGGCAAAGTAGATAAAGTAGATGAAAAAATTTTAATGACCAAACTAGCTTGGAAAACAGAAGGTGCACGATCTGTAAAAAATAATATTGAAGTAAGAGACAAATTTTCACTTAAAGATTATTCAAAAGATCTTTTAATTACTTCCCAAATGAAAGTTGCAATGCTGGCTAATAAAAAAATTAGTTCAGTTAATTACAATATTAATACTGTAAACCAGGTTATGTTTGTTTTTGGAATTGCTGCCAATGAAGCGGAGAGAAGGGAAGTTATGAATGAGTCATCTTTAATAAAGGATGTAAAAAAAGTTGACGCAACTATTTTTTTAGTGGACGATCTTTCAAAAAATAAAAGATAAACCTAATATTTAATTGTTTCTGCAGAATATGCTGCAATTGAAGCTAAATTTAAAATTTCATAGCTTGTAGATCGTAAAGGAGCGACCTCAATTGGTTGTGCCAATCCTATTAGCATTGGCCCGATTACCTTACCCCTGCTTAATTCCTTAAGTAATTTTATAGAAATAGCAGCCGCATGAATTGATGGCATAATTAAAATATTTGCGTTACCTACTAATTCTGAAAAAGGATAAGTAGATTTGTATTTTTTATTTAAGGCAACATCTGGTTGCATTTCTCCATCAAAAATAAAATCAGCTTTTTTATTTTTTAAAATTTCTACAGCTTTAGCAACTCTTTTGGTTCTGTCTGTTTCCGGTTGTCCAAAGGTAGAATGAGATAAAAAAGCTACTTTAGGATCAAGACCCAACAATCTGGCTACTCTAGCAGAAGACATAGCCATTTCTGCAAGTTGTTCTGAATCTGGATATTCTATTACGTTTGTGTCTGCGATAATAATTGTTTTTCCTTGTTGAACGAAAATACACATACCAAAAACAAGTTCATTTTCTCTTGCCCCAACAGATTGCATTAATTTTTCTACAGTTGCAGCATAATGTCTTGTGTTACCTGTTACCATTGCATCTGCATGACCACATGAGACCATGCAAGATCCCCATGTCGCTCTATCTGTTTTAACTAGCTTATTACAATCAGCTTCTAAAACTCCTTTTCTTTGAAGCTTATTATATAAAAATTTTACATATTCTTCACTTCGAACCTTGTCTGATGAGTTTGAAATTTCTATTTTATAATTCTCATCTAAACCTATTTGTTTAAATGTTTCCTTTAATTTTTCTTCATTTGCAATAAGTATAGGTTCTCCTAAACCACTATTTTTAAAAGCAACCGCGGCTTTAAGAGTCTCAGGATCTTCTCCCTCAGCAAACACAACTTTTTTTTTCTTACCTTTGATTGTAGTATTTATTGCTTTCATAAAATTCATTGATTGATCTAGTCTAGAAGCAAGTTGGTTCTCGTATTTATCAAAATCTTCAATAGGTCTTCTAGCTACACCACTATCCATAGCAGCTTTAGCTACCGCCATAGGTATTACAGTGATTAGCCTTGGATCGAATGTTGAAGGAATTATGTATTCTCGACCATACACTGGTCTTTCACCACCATATGCGGCAACCACTTCATCGGGTACGTTATCTCTAGCAAGTTTTGCAATCGCATGCGCAGCGGCAACTTTCATTTCTTCGTTAATCTCTTTTGCTCTTACATCTAAAGCTCCTCTGAAAATATATGGAAATCCAATTAAGTTATTTACTTGATTTGGGTAGTCTGATCTTCCCGTAGCTATGATAGCATCATCCCTTACTTCTTGAACTAATTCTGGTTTAATTTCTGGATCAGGATTTGCACAAGCAAAAATAATTGGATTTTTTGCCATAGATTTAACCATATCTTTTGTCAAAACATCTTTAGCCGATAATCCTAAAAAAACATCCGCACCTTCTATTGCCTCTGCTAAAGTTCTTTTTTTTGTTTCAACTGCATGTTTAGATTTCCATTGATCCATACCTTCTGATCTGCCTCTGTAAATTACTCCTTTTCTATCGAGCATAATTACATTTTCATTTGGAACACCACTGTTTTTAAAAAGTTCTGTGCAAGCGATTGCTGATGCGCCCGCACCGTTCACAACAATTTTAACATCCTTGATAGATTTTCCAGATATGTCCAATGCATTGATTAATCCTGCAGTAGTAATAATAGCAGTACCATGCTGGTCATCGTGAAAAATGGGAATATCGACTAATTCTTTTAATTTTTGTTCAATAATAAAACAATCTGGTGCCGCAATATCCTCTAGATTAATCCCACCAAATGTTACAGCAATTTTTGATATAACATTTATAATTTCATCAGCATCTTTTGAATCAACTTCAATATCTATTGAGTCTATGTCGGCAAATCTTTTAAATAAAACTGATTTACCTTCCATCACTGGCTTTGAAGCAAGCGCACCTAAGTCCCCAAGTCCTAATATTGCAGTTCCATTGCTAATAACGGCTACTAAATTGCCTTTACTTGTATAATCATAGGCTGTTTCAGGATTTTTTCCGATCTCAATACAAGGAACAGCGACCCCAGGAGAATAAGCTAAAGCCAAATCTCTTTGTGTTGAAAGATTTTTAGATGATATTATCTCTATTTTCCCTGGTTTACCTTCTGTATGGAAATCTAGAGCCTCTTTATCAGTATATTTTTTATTTGGATTTTTGTTTGTCATTTAATTTTTTTAAGTACATTAAAAAGTCAATTTTTATTTGTAGGAGCGAATTTAGAACATTAAGATTGTAAAACAACAGAAATATTAAAAAAAATGAATATTCTATCATCTGTCAGTTCATTCGGATTTTTAACGTTATTAAGTAGAATTCTTGGCTATTTAAGAGATATTTTAATAGCAACCTTTCTTGGCACTGGCCCAATAGCAGATGCATTTTTTGTAGCTTTTAGGCTTCCCAATACTTTTAGAAGATTGTTCGCAGAGGGGTCATTTAACTCTGCATTTGTTCCTTTGTATTCTAAGCTTGATATTCAAAATAGCGCTTTTGATTTTGCCAATTCAGTTTTTAATTTTTTAGTTTTTGCTTTGTTAATATTAATTTGTATTGCTGAAATTTTTATGGGTGGAGTGATTTATTTAATTTCTCCAGGTTTTTCTGGTGATAAAGCAAAGTACGAACTAGCAGTTTCCTTAAGTCGAATAATTTTTCCATTTTTATTGTTTGTTTCTTTATCATCATTTTATTCTGCAATTTTAAATACCAAAGGAAAGTTCGCAGTAGCTGCTGCTACTCCTATTGTTTTAAATTTAATGCTTATAGGGTCTATTTTGTTTGCAACTTTTTTTGATAAGCAGCTTGTTTTTTATATGGCTTGGGCAGTTAGTATCGCTGGGTTAGTGCAGTTGTTATTTCTTATTATATATACAAAAAAATATTTCAAACCAGTTTTAAAATTTAATTTGAAATTTTCATTAGAAACTAGACACTTTTTTAAGAAACTTTTACCAAGTATTTTTTCTTCGGGAGTTATGCAAATAAATATTTTAATAGGAACGGTTATTGCATCTTTTCAAGCCAGTGCAGTTTCATATTTGTATTACGCTGATAGGATTTATCAACTACCTCTGGCGATTACCGGTATTGCTATAGGTACAGTTATATTGCCTTCTTTATCAAAAGAAATTTTTCAAAAAAATGATGGTAGAAGTTTTTTTTTACAAAATAGATCCATAGAACTTTCGTTATTTTTGTCTGCACCCGCAACCATCGGAATCATAATGATTGCAGATCCAATTATCTCTACGCTTTTTGGCTATGGCTCTTTCGATGAGAAAAGTGTTATTCAAACTTCTAAAGCTCTTTATGTTTTTGGATTTGGCCTTCCTGCTTTTTCTTTATTAAAAATTTATTCAAACTTTTATTTTGCAAGAGGCGATACTAAATTTCCCTTTTATGTCTCCGTATTTATTGTCTTAATTAATATAGCTATTAGCCTCATTTTTTTTTCTTTGTTGGGCTTTATTTCTATTGCTCTTGGTACTACACTTTCTTGTTGGCTGGGAGTTTTGGTTTATCAATTTTATTTATCAAAAAATAATTTACATGAGTTTGATATTGTTTTTAAAATTAGAGTTTTAAAAATAATTATATGCTCAATAATTATGTCCTTATTTATATATTTTTTAATGCCACAACTTGACTTTTCTATTAATGATAATTTGTCCAAAAAAATCGCAAATTTGCTAATAATAGTAGCAAGTTCCTCTTTAATTTACTTTGTACTTTCAATAATTTTTAAATCTTTTAGTATTAAAGACTTTAAAGTGAAAAGTTATGAATCAAGTAAATAATAGAATTTTGTCAGGTATTCAACCAACTGGAAATCTTCATCTTGGAAATTATCTTGGTGCAATAAATAATTTTGTGCTTTTACAAAAAAAATTTGAGTGCTTTTTTATGTTAGCTGATATGCATGCTATCACTGTTAAACACGATCCAAAGGTTTTAAAAGATAATATATTTGATACCGCAGCAGCATTTCTAGCATCAGGAATTGATCCTGATAAAAATATAATTTTTATTCAATCATCCGTTGGAGCCCATGCAGAATTGGCATGGATATTTAATTGTGTCGCTAGGATTGGGTGGTTGAATAGAATGACCCAGTTTAAAGAAAAAGCTGGTAGCAATAAAGAAAAAGCTAGTGTTGGTTTATATACTTATCCAGTTTTAATGGCAGCAGATATATTATTGTATAAAGCAACTCACGTTCCGGTAGGTGAGGACCAAAAACAACATTTAGAGCTTTGTAGAGATATAGCAATTAAGTTTAATAATGATTTTAATAAAAAAGATTTTTTTGTTA
>VTPF01000034.1 GCA_008638025.1 Pelagibacteraceae bacterium
TAAAATTATCAATACTAAAAAAAAAAAATTTAACAAAAATATAATTAACATTATAAATATATTTAAATCCGAAGTTTCAAAAAAATATCAAATATCTGAACAACTTATATCGAATAAAAATGACATTAAAAATTATATTGAAAATAACATAAAAAAAGAAAGTAAGTGGAGAGAAAATATATTTTACAAAATAACAGATAAGCTTTTAACAAAAGAAATTAAAATAAAAATTAATAAAAACAAAATTCTTTTTTACTGATATTGAAGAACTTTGTTTATTAACTTTAAATTTATTTTTTTTTTATTAATTAAACTCTCTCTATCTACAGCATCAACAAATTTATTAATAGAATCGTAAGTACGTTCCATTCTATTAATTGCATATAGTAAAAGATCTTTATCTATTTTAATTTGCCTTGTTGACATCTGCTTTAATAATATTTGATATAATAAATTGTCTGTTGGATTTAAAATTTCTAAATTAAGAAGTGATTTGAACCTTGAATGCAAATCATTTAGCTTGAATTTAATTTTTGATGACTCCAATTGAGACGAAAAAATCAAATATTTATCATGTAATTTGAAATCGTTAAAAATTAAAAAAAGCATTTCTTCATTTGCTGCATCGATATCCTCGATAATAAGCTTATCTTGCCTGGTGCAATTTTCGATACTGGAATTTGTTAAATCCTTACAAGAAATTTTATAAAAAGAGTATTTGTCGGCAAAAATAGACAATAAAAAAGTTTTTCCACATTTTTTAGGTCCAAAAATATTTAAAATCTTATCATTCCAATTGGGCCAATTAAATAAGTAATCATGAACCACTTGGTTACTTTGAGAAACACAAAAATCATCTAAATAAAAATGCTCCTCACCAACTAAATTAAAAATTTGCTGACTATTCATTGTAGGTTATAATCCAATTTTCCAGATCTTCTTTTATAAAAACTTTAGAATCTTCCAGACTTTTCTTAATATCATTAATACTGCCAGAGAAATAAAATTTACCCCTATAAAAATTAGATGAAATTTCAATATCATCTATTTTATTAATAAATTTATTTTGCAAAATAACATCTCTTAGTGAGTTTAAATTGGTTAAACTTTTAATTTTAGAAACAAAAATAATAGATTGCGCTGATGTTGTAAGAATAATATTTTTATTTTTCCATATATTTTCTGCTGATAATTTAATTTCATCAATAATATTATTTACAAATTTATTTTTATTAGAAATATTTAATTTTTTACTAAACTTTTGTGAATAAACGCTGTTTGATAAATTTAATTTATACATTGCATTATTTTCTTCAGAATCTAAATTTATCAAAATAATTAATGAATTATTTAGTCCGTATCTCTTTAAAATGTTCTGTTCATTTATTTTGTTAATATCAAGTTCAGAAAAAGATAAATTTTTTCTATCAAACAAATCACCTTCGGGAAACATAAAATCTACTAAATAGTTTTTATAATTTGTATTATTCCAATTTTTAATAATTAAATTATCATCCCAAATATAATAATTGTTGTTATTTTTTAAGATAGGAAAAACCATAACTGGGAGACTTGCAACGTCAGTAAAAATAATATTTCTCTTATTGTAAAAAGATTTGACTTTTTCTTTATCAAAAAAAATTGACAATTTGACTTCATATTCAGATTTTATTTTTTTTTCTTCTAAAATGCTTATTTTACTAACAAGAGGCTTTATATTTGTTGATTCGATATTTCTAATTTTCCATTTTTCGTTATCAATTAATAATCTAAAAGAAAGTTCTTTAAATGAATTTAAAATTGCTTTATTTATCAAATCTTCTCTAAAATTTTTAGAATTATTCCATTTTTCTTTTAAAATTTGATTTTCTATATTGTAAACATCGCTATAAGAGTTACTGGCTACAATAAAAAAAAATAAAAAAAAAATTACCTTTTTAATATTTTTAATATAATGTTTAATATTATAATTATTTATCATATACAAAGTGTCAAAAAATAAATTTACCTACAAAAAAAGTGGTGTTGATATAACAACCACAAATAATTTAGTAAAATACATTTCTAATTTATCAAATAAAACTAAAATTTTAGGTAGCAAGGTCAAATCTTTCAAAAATATTGGAGGATTTGGATCATTATTTGATCTTTCTCAATATAATATTAAAAACCCAGTTCTCGTGTCTTCCACTGATGGTGTGGGAACAAAGCTTGAAATAGCCAATGAGATGAAAAAATATGACACAATTGGAATTGATTTGGTCGCAATGTGCGTAAATGATTTGATTGTTCAAGGAGCAAAACCACTTTTTTTCCTTGATTACATTGCGGTAGGTAAAGTCATTCCCTCTAAATATAAAGATATTTTAAAAGGAATTAGCAAAGGCTGCGAAATAGCAAAATGTTACTTAGCAGGAGGAGAAACTGCAGAAATGCCAGGTGTTTATAGTAAAAATGGTTTTGATTTAGCTGGTTTTTCTGTTGGAGTTATTGATAAAAAAAAAATCGTGAGTGGAGAAAAAATTAAAAATGGAGATTTGATAATTTGCATCCCTTCTTCAGGAGTTCATTCAAACGGTTTTTCTTTAATTAGAAAAATATTAAAAGATAAAAAAATAAAATTTAATAAAAAAAACAAAAAAATCTTTGAATCTTTGTTAATACCAACCAAAATTTATGTTAAAGAAATTTCCAAATTAAACGAACAAAGCCTGATCAATGGAGCCTGCAATATTACTGGTGGTGGCTTGATAGAAAATATACCGAGAGTTTTGCCTGGCAATGTAACAGCAAAGATAGATTTGTCTAAAATAAAAGTTAACAAAATTTTTTCTTGGATAAAAAATAATGGTGTGGCTGAAAAAGAAATGCTTAGAACTTTTAATTGTGGTGTGGGTTTTGTGTTGTTTGCAAAAAAAAATAATTTTAAAAAAATTATCAATATATTTTCAGGCTCATTTAAGCCTTATGTTATAGGAGAAATAATTAAAAAATCACATTCTAAGATTCAATTTGTTGGAAATGTTAAATTTTAAAAAAATTATAGTAAAAATACCCAAAATAGAAAATAAAAAAAAATTTTTTAAAAGTTTTAGCTTTTGGACACTTAATATATTTTTTAGCTTTAAAAAAATTTATTAATCTTGTTCAAAAAAAAGTTCAATTTCTCTTTTGGCACTTTCTGAGGAATCTGAACCGTGAACGGAGTTTTTATCAATAGAAATTGCGAACATTTTTCTTATTGTTCCCTCTTTCGCTTCACTTGGATTGGTCGCCCCCATCAAATCTCTATTTTTTTGAATAGCATTGTCCCCTTCCAAAACTATTGCAACTAAAGGTCCCGAGCTAATATAATTGCAAAGATCATTAAAAAATGGCCTAGATGAATGCATTTCATAAAATTTTTGTGCAAATTTTAGGTCAATATGAATTTTTTTCATTTTATTAATAACTAGTCCATTTGATTCAAAAATTGTTATAATTTTTCCAATTAAATTTCTTTCGACTGCATCTGGCTTGATTAATGATAAAGTTTTTTCCATGTTATTTTTCGTAATGCTCCTGTACTAGTCTGTTTAATAATTTAACACCATAACCTGTTGCACCTTCTGGTGTTATTTCCGTGTCTTTTTTAGCCCATGCCATTCCAGCTATGTCAAGATGAGCCCATGGAGTTCCTTTTCTAATAAACCTTTGTAAAAATTGAGCAGCAGTAATTGATCCTGCGCCACCTGAATAATTAATATTTTGCAAGTCAGCAATTTTTGAATCCATCAGGCGATCATAATTTTCATGCAAAGGAAATCTCCAATTTTTTTCATTTTCTACTATTCCTGTTTTTTGAATTTGTTCAGCCAATTTATCATTATTAGAAAATAAACCAGCATATTCATTACCTAACGATACAACGATAGCACCCGTTAATGTTGCTAAATTTATTATAAAGCTTGGTTTAAATCTATCCTCGGCATAAGCTATGACATCCGCTAATACTAAACGACCTTCGGCATCAGTGTTTAAAATTTCAATGGATTGTCCTGAGTAACTTTTAACAACATCTCCTGGCCTTTGCGCATTACCATCAACCATATTTTCAACTAAACCAACTAAACCAACAGCATTCACTTTGGCTTTTCTCAAAGCCAAGGTTTTCATTAAACCTGTAACCGCACCTGCTCCTGCCATATCATATTTCATATCTTCCATATGACTAGCTGGCTTTAATGAAATTCCACCAGTATCAAAACAAACTCCTTTTCCTATAAAAGCAAGGGGAGAATTTTTTGATTTTTTATTTCCATTCCATTTCATTATTGCAATATATGATCTATTCGAACTTCCTTGCCCAACACCTAGTAAGGCATTCATTCCCAGCGATTTCATTTTTTTTTCATCCAAAATTTCTATTGATAGTCCAATTTTTTTTAATTTTATAATTTCATCAACAAATTTTTTAGGATTTAAAATATTTGCAGGATAAGTAACTAAATTTCTAGCCTCCTCTACTCCGGAAAAAATATTTTTAGCTGAACTTATTGAACTGTCAGTTATTTTTTTTGAATATGATAAAAAAGAAATATTTTTTAAAACAATTTCATTCTTCTTTTTTTTAAGTTTATAATTTTTAAAAATATAACTTTTGGAAAAAAAACCTAACCAAAAATTTGAAGAAAATAGAGAAAGATTTTTTTTAATTTGTGTCTCACTATCTGCAAGAATATTTATACTTTCATAGCTTTTAGTTGAATCAAAAACTATTCCACCAATTTTTTGATAGTCATATTCAGTTAGATTATCTTTTAATTTGTAAATAATTATTTTTTTTTTATTTTTTTTATCAATTAAGTCTATAGTTAAGATATCTTTGTCAGAAATATCATTTTTAAACAAATTTATTTGATCAATCTCAATTTTAGAAAAACAACTATAATAGTCTATAAAATCGAAGTTTTTAGCAACAAATAATACCGTCGCTTTAGCTTGTTTATTTAATTGGTGTGAAATATTAAACATATGTATTATTAAATTTAAACAGTAATTACATTATTTATGTTTAAAAACAAGCTCCAGAATTACTTCATTTTAGAAACTTTAAAATCTTATTTATTTGTTTTAGCTAGTTTATCGTTGCTCATTTGGATCACACAAGCAACTAGATATTTATACCTTGTAACAGAGACTGGTTTATCAATAAAAGTTTACGCTGAATATGTTTTTTTCTTAATACCTAAAGTAATTTCTCAACTTATGGCAATAAGTTTCATGATTAGTATTTTTTTAAATATAATAAAATTTCAAACCACTAAAGAAATCGAAATATATTGGATTTCAGGTATAAGCAAAATAGACATTTCTAAAATTATTATTTTTATTTCTTTTTTTATTGCGTCTATCTCTTTGTTTTTTACTTTTTTTCTTGCTCCTGCTAGTAGCTTAAAATCAAGAGAGTCTGTTGCAAATTCAGAATTTTCATTCATCAATGCACTTGTGAAAGAAAAAAATTTCAATTCCCCTTTAAAAGGATTGACTATTTTTGTTAATGAGAATGATAATAAAGGAAATTTAAAAAAAATATATATTTTTGAAAATAACAAAACAATAATTTCTCAAACTGGAAAGGTATTAGTATCTGATGATAAAAACTATCTAGAACTAAACAATGGGGTAATTCATGAAAAAAACTCAAATAACAAAATTGAATCTATTAGCTTTGAAAAAACTTTATATGATTTTACTAATTTTCAAACTAAAATTACAAAAACACCAAAATTACAAGAAATAGCTTTTATAAAAATACTAAATGATTATAAAAAAAATAAAAATATTCAATATTTATTAGAAATTCATAAAAGGATTTTTTCACCATTGTTTATTCCATTAATCGCTATTTTGTGTTGCTTTATTTTGCATGATAACAATGAAAAAATCAATTCTAACAGGCTTAAAATTATAATTTTTGCATTCGGAACTATACTTATAATTTCTTCAAATATAATAATAAATTTAAGTATAAAAAATAATTTTTTTAGTTATTTGCTATATTTGTCCCCTCCCTTGCTTGGATGTATATTTTTTTTAAGATTAAAAAATTTTTTTAGAAGCGAGTTAAAAAAATGAATAAAAATTACATTCCGTTTAAAATAATTTATTACTTAATAAAAGAATTTACTTTATCCTTATTTGTTGTTCTTCTGGTTTTTGTATCCTTAGTTTTGTTAATAAATTTTGTTGATGAACTTTCGTTCTTTAAGGAACAAAAAATTGATAACCTAATTCTTTTAATCTCATACTTATCCATAATTAAGATGCCAAATACAATCATAGAGTTATCAATTTTTATTTTTTTATTTTCAGGAATTACTTTTTTTATAAAGATTAAAAAAAATAATGAAATAAACACAATTCTTTTATCTGGTATTTCAAAATTACTTCCTGTTTTAACGCCAGCTATTTTTTCTTTTTGTATGGGTCTTATAATAATTTCTTTTGTAAGCCCAGTTTCCTCTTATTTGATGGAATCTTATGAAATTACTAAAAAAAATTATTCGAGTGACAATAACCTGATTGTAGTTAACGATTCTGGATTTTGGTTTGTAGAAAATTTAAACAATGGTTTCAATATTATTAGAGCTGATAAAATTTCGAATAACAACTTTTCCGATTTGAAGAATGTTACAATTTATAATCTTGATAAAAATTTTAATTTTTTAAAAAGAATTGATAGCAAGGAAGCTAAAATTAAAAATAAAAGCTGGAATCTTTCTGATGTATTGATTTTTAATAGTAACAATAAAGAAAAAGAACAATCGAAAATTTCTCAAAAATATAATGATATACAATTTTCATCATCAATTAACATTGATGAAATGAAAAGTTATTTTTTAAATTCTGCCACTGTGTCTTTTTGGAATATTACAAATTATATCGAAACTCTTAATAATAGAGGCTATTCTGCTGAGGAGCTAAAAATAAAACTTCATAAATACTTATCTTTACCCTTTTACATATTTGGAATGATAATTTTATCTACAATTTTTACTTTATTTACAAAAAAAGATTACAACACTCT
>VTPF01000035.1 GCA_008638025.1 Pelagibacteraceae bacterium
CGGCCATTGCAACGAATGAAGCTCCAGACATCCAGTCCGCAGCTGTCGCCATTCCGTTGAACACCGTAGGCACCTCACGACCAGCGACATAGTACTCACTGACCTGCATGGTTCGAGACAATACACCAATCAACGCATAAATCGCGATAGTGAAAGACAAGAACCAAATTCCGATAGATTTAGCGGAAGCACCGTTTTTTTCTGCGATTGCCATTATTATAAAAAATAATGCAAATCCTCCGGTGTACATTCCATAAATCTTTGGAAGGTTGTCTACAAATTTACCTTTAAAAAACATAATTTAATCCTCCGTTTTGTCAGAGTCACTAAAACCGTGCTTCTGATCGATAGCTTCCTGCTTATTAGCAAACCAGAAAATTAAAATAACGAATGACAGGAGTGATCCTTGTGCAGTCATATAGTAACTTAATGGGTATCCTAATAACGGAACCTTTACGGAGTTTAAATCATGACCGAACATAAAAATAACGATTGAAAAGAAAAACCAAATTGCCAATGTAATTCTCATTAGCCCTTTGGTGTCATTCCAATGCGCTTCTTGTTTAGCTGATGCCATTGATTTCCCCCTTGTTAATTAATAATTAATGCGACCCTACTTAACTTTTTATTGATGTCAAAGCCAAAATATCTAATTTTTTTCAAATATTTTGAGAAAAAACATGATTTTACGATAAAAATCTAAAAATAATGTAAAGAACTATGATTTATAATAAATAATTAATATGTTTAAAAAATTAAAAGAAATAGACCTAGCACAGCTTTCAGTTGAAATTAAAAATTCTTTCAAACTATTTGTGGTGAAGCCGTTTTTAGCATTGGTTAAAGGTGAGAAAAAAATCAAAAGCATTGACGATCTTCAGGATTATATTCAAAGAAAATCTGCTTTCATTACTCAAGAAACTTTATTTGGTTATTTGAAAACTAGAATAGGTACCAACTATGTCAAAATGTATGACAACGAAGATTTTGTTAAATCTATTAATATTGCAAACTGGAATATTTACACGGTTGCTTTGCAAGATTTGACCTTTTTTTCTTTCTCTTATCTTTATGTAAAAGATGAATATCTTAATAATGAAATTGCAAAGGATGTTTATAATAAAATTCTTGATGATGAGTTAAAGAACAAAGACCACCCCTTGTCGCAAGACATTTATGATAAAGCGAAACAACAGTTTGAAGAAAGATTTTCCAACATAAGTTGGACTTCTTTTTATAAAGACGACCCGTTTAAGACTAGTTCCGAGGCATTATTTTTTTGGGCCCCCGTGGCTCCAGAATTAAAAAATTTAGATAAAGAAATTGTCATTAACTCTATGCAGCTTAAATGGAAAAATATTATGAAAGAATTTTTTGAAGTTGTTCAATTTAATAAATCTGTTTGATGAGCTCGTTGTTTGAAAAAAACGCTAAACAATCTTTGCAGGAAGTTGAGTTGCGAAAAAAAAATACACAAAAATTATCTAAACAACCAACAGATTGTTCATCCTCCCTTCCAAAAGAAATTAATGGACCCAAAGGCCTAGAGCCAACTCGCTACGGTGACTGGGAAAAAAAAGGTATTGTTACCGATTTTTAATTTATTTGTTTAGTCTGTTATCCACTAAACTTTGCACCACACTAGGATCTGCAAGAGTTGAAGTATCCCCTAAATTGCTAAAATCATTCTCAGCAACTTTACGAAGAATTCTTCTCATGATTTTTCCAGATCTTGTTTTGGGTAATCCAGGTGTAAAATGGATTAAATCGGGAGTTGCTAAAGGCCCAATATTAGTTCTGACCCATTGTTTTAATTCTTTTACCAGCGTATCTGATCCCTGTTCTCCAGCATTTAAGGTAACATAGCAGTAAAGTCCATTACCCTTAACGTCATGAGGATAGCCAACCACAGCAGCTTCCGCAACTTTTGGATGGGCAACAAAGGCACTTTCAATTTCTGCAGTTCCTAAATTGTGTCCAGATACAATAATGACATCATCCACTCTTCCGGTGATCCAATAGTATCCATCTTCGTCCCGTCTACAGCCATCTCCGGTAAAATATTTTCCATCATAAGCGGCAAAATAAGTATCAATAAATCTTTGGTGATCTCCATAAACAGTTCTCATCTGACCTGGCCAAGATTGTCCAATGCATAAATTTCCAGAGCAAGCTCCCTCTAATTCATTACCTTTTTCATCAACAATTACTGGCTTAATTCCATAAAATGGTTTTGTTGCCGATCCTGGTTTTAGATCTATAGCACCTGGTTGTGCAGAAATTAAAATACCACCTGTTTCTGTTTGCCACCACGTATCTACAATAGGACAGCGTGAGTCACCGACTACTTTATGATACCAAAGCCAAGCTTCAGGGTTAATGGGCTCTCCTACAGATCCTAATAACTTAAGAGATTTTCTGCTGTATTTAGTGACGAAAGAATCTCCCTCTCTCATCAACGCTCGAAGTGCTGTTGGGGCTGTGTAAAAAATATTTACTTGATGTTTATCGCAGACCTGCCAGAAACGACCTGCGTCTGGATAGCTGGGCACTCCTTCAAACACAAGTGTGGTAGCACCATTTGCTAAAGGACCATAGACGATATAGCTATGTCCTGTAACCCAACCCACATCGGCAGTGCACCAATACACATCTCCTTCTTTATAATTAAAAATGTACTCATGAGTCATAGATGCATAAACTAGGTATCCACCAGTAGTGTGCATCACTCCCTTGGGTTTTCCTGTGGATCCAGATGTGTAAAGAATAAACAAAGGATCTTCGGCATTCATTTCCTCAGGCTTACAGGTAGTTGATTCATCTTTAGTTAAATCGTGATACCAAACATCAACCTTGTCATTCCAGTCTATTTTTCCACCAGTATGCTTATAAACAATATTTTTTTTAACATTTGGACATTTTTTTAGAGCATCATCAGTATTCTTTTTAAGAGGGATAGATTTTTTTCCTCTCACCCCTTCATCTGCAGTGATGATATATTCAGACTTACAGTCAATTATTCTTCCCGCTAATGAATCCGGAGAAAACCCACCAAATACAACAGAATGAATTGCACCAATTCTTGCACAAGCAAGCATAGAATAAACAGCTGCCGGTATCATTGGCATGTACAACGTAACCCTATCTCCTTTTTTTACTCCAATTTTTTTTAGACCATTTGCTAACTTACAAACTTCATCACTAAGCTCTTGGTAGGTAATTTTTTTAGATACAGAAGGGTCGTCACCCTCAAATATAATAGCGGTGTGGTTTGCTTTTTTGGCTAGATGTCTATCAATACAATTATAAGAAGCATTTAATGTTCCGTCATAAAACCATTTAATTTCTGTTTTGGCTTTTCCGTAAGTTACATCTTTAATTTTAGTGTAGGGCTTAATCCAGTCAATACGCTTTCCTTCAGCTGCCCAAAAAGCATCATTGTCTTGTATAGATGCTTTGTATTTTTTTTCGTAACCTTCTTTATTTACCAAACCAATTTTTGACCAATCGTCTGAAACTTTAAAAATTTTGTTATCTGATGACATTCGTATCCCCCTCAAATTTTTTTACAGTTTACCTATCTTACAAATAATTTTCCAGCTTTTTGGGTCAATAGGCATTACGGACAGTCTGCTTTGTTTTATTAATGATAAATTGGCTAATTCTTTCATTTTTTTAATCATTTCTAAAGTGACTGGCCTTGGCATTTTTTGTTTAAACCTTACTTGCACTGCTACAAATCTTTTTTCCTTGTCGGTAATATCAGGAAAGGCTGTTCGAATTACTTCTACTATTCCAACAATTTCTTTGCCAATATTAGAATGATAAAAAAAACACAAATCTCCTTTTGACATTTTTTTTAAATTGTTTGCAGCTTGATAATTTCTTACGCCGTCCCAAGCAGTTCCCCCGGGTCCGCTATCTTGCTGCTGGTCGATGGACCAAACATTAGGTTCCGATTTTATAAGCCAATAATTCATTTACTTGTAAATTTTTATTTTTAAGGTCTATGTTATCTTGGTTTTAAGCTAATATTTAATATATTGCTATGGTGGATCGAAGAAAATTTTTAGCTTTAAGTCTAATCGGACTTTATAATACTTTTGTACCTAGTTATTCATTTTCGGAAACAATAAATCCGTTACAAATAAATAAAATTATTCCAAAAACAGGAGAGTTGCTTCCTTCGATTGGAATGGGAACATGGATAACTTTTGATATTGGTTACAATACTGATGAGGTAAATAAAAGAGCAGAAATAGTAAGAAATTTTTTTTCCAATGGAGGGTCCTTAATTGATTCTTCCCCCATGTACGGAAGTGCAGAAAAAGTTTTAGGATTATGTTTAGAAAAAATTACCGAACCTAAAAAATTATTTTCAGCAACCAAAGTGTGGACTCCTATTAACAAACATGGAGAACAGCAGATTGAAAATTCTTATCGTTTATGGAAATTAAATTATTTTTCATTAATTCAGGTTCATAATTTAGTTAACTATAAAGAACATTTAAAAAAACTTCGCGAACTTAAAGAGCAAAAAAAATTAAAATACATTGGAGTGACCACTTCTCATGGTAATAAACATAAGTTGTTAATTGATATATTGAACAACGAAGATATTGATTTTGTCCAATTTACTTATAATGTTCTTGATGATGAGGCAGAAAAAATTTTATTACCTTTGGCTCAAGAAAAAAAAATAGCGGTTATTATTAATAGGCCGTTTCAAGGCGGATCTTTATTTAATCATATTATTGGTAAAAAAATACCTACATGGCTGAATAGTATAGGGATATATAGTTGGCCTGAATTTTTCTTGAAATTTATAACTTCTCATCCAGCAGTAACATGCGCTATTCCAGCCACTTCTAGACTGGATCATATGAAAGAAAATATGAAATCTTTATTTGGCAATCTCCCTAATATTGAAGAAAGAGCCAAAATGAAGAGCCTTTATAAAACTTATATATAGTTACTATTTTTGAGAATGGTCAACACCAGCCCCTTTAAGAAAGGGAGCTTTTTCATCCAGTGGCCACCTCGGTCTGGCGGTAAATGTTACATCGTCTATTAATTTTTTTTGATATCTTTCAATTCCTGCCCAAGCAATCATAGCCGCATTGTCAGTGCAAAGCTCTGATGGCGGGAAAATATATTTAAAGCCCATACTTTTGCAAACTTCTTGTAGATTTTTTCTAATGGTTTTGTTTGAAGCGACACCACCAGCTATAACAAAATAGTTTTCTTTGTTTTGTTTGTTATTTTCTAAAAAAAGTTGCATGGCTTTTTTACTCTTAACTTTTAAAATTTCGTTAATGGTATGTTGAAAAGAGGCCGCTAAATTATATTTATCTTGTTTGTTTTTTATTTTTTTTGAAGCATGCAAAACAGCAGTTTTTAATCCAGCAAACGAAAGGTTGCAGCCACTTTTATGGAGAATGGGTTTTGGTAAAACGAACCCATTTTCATTTCCTCTGGCAGCGTACTTTTCAATTTTTGGTCCTCCAGGAAATTCTATTCCAAGAATTTTAGCTGTTTTATCAAATGCTTCTCCAAGGGCATCATCAATGGTTGTACCTAATCTTTTATATTTATTGACTCCTTGCACTTCTAGAAACTGAGTGTGTCCTCCCGAAATTAATAAAAGAAGATAAGGAAATTTGATTTTTTTAATTAATCTTGGACTAAGCGCGTGACCCTCTAAGTGGTTGATTGCTAAAAAAGGCTTTTTTAAAAATGTAGCGATAGTTTTTCCAGCACTCATTCCCACCATTAAACACACTAAAAGTCCTGGGCCCGCAGTAGTTGCTACACCAGTTATTTTTTGTATTGGAATTTTGCTTTTTTGTATCGCTTTTTTGATTATTATATCAATCTTTTCTACATGAGATCTTGCCGCCAACTCAGGCACCACCCCTCCGAAAGGTTGGTGTTCTTTAATTTGACTTGATACAATATTAGATAAAATTTTGACTTTTCCATGCTTATCTTGTTTAACAATAGAGGCAGCGGTCTCATCACAACTACTTTCAATACCTAAAAAAATCACATTTTTGTTCATTTTATGCGACCTCCCGTCGCTTAATATTTAATACTAATATAATGGAAAATAATATTTAAACAGAAAAAATGATATCAAAAGAAAAATTAATTATAGGAAGTCGAGGCAGCAGGCTTTCTCTAGCTCAGGCAGAGCATTTTAAAGATGAACTGTTGTTAGCAAATCCAAGTTTAAAAACGGACCAGATTGAAATAAAAATAATTAAAACATCTGGAGATCAATTTAAAACAGAAAATTTAGCAAGCATCGGTGGCAAAGGATTGTTTGTGAAAGAAATCGAACAAGAATTAATAAATAAAAATATTGATTTTGCCGTTCACTCCTTAAAAGATGTGCCAACTTTTGGACCTGAGTCATTAATTTTAGCTGCATTTTTAAAAAGAAAAGATGCAAGAGATGCATTTATTTCTCCACTTGCAAAATCCTTCTCTCAGCTGAAGCCAGGATCCACTGTTGGAACTTCATCGGTAAGGAGAGTGGCCCAATTAAAAAAACTAAGAAATGATTTAAATATAATTAGTATGCGAGGAAACATTGATACTAGAATTGAAAAAGTAAAAGAGGGAATTTATGACTCGATTGTTTTAGCTTATGCTGGATTACAACGATTAGGGTTTCATACTCAAGTAACAGAAGTTTTTGAAAAAGAAAAAATGTTACCCGCAGCGGGACAGGGTGTGGTGACCATTCAATGTAGAGCAGATGATTTTGATTCAATTAAATTAGTACATTCAGTGAATGATAAAGAAACAGAAATTATAGTCAGTGCAGAAAGAAGTTTTTTGCATAGAGTCAATGGTGCTTGTGATACGCCAGTTGCTGTTAATGCAGTAATAAATGACGATGGAGAAATTTTTGTTAGAGCAGAACTTTTATCCTTAGATGGAACAAAAGTGTTTCAGGCACACAAAACAGGCCTTTCAGAAAAAGCAACACTTATTGGTTTGGATGTTGCAGAGGAAATTTTAGACAAAGCTGGACATGACTTTATAGTAT
>VTPF01000036.1 GCA_008638025.1 Pelagibacteraceae bacterium
TATTGACCTTTAAACTTAATTAAAAGATCATTTTTATCATCAATTTTTTCTCTTCTACTAAAGGCAGGATTAATTTTAGTAAAATAACCAGCAACACCAGCATCATCATTAGTTTTGCTTAGATCTGTAGCAGTATTAGATAAACTTGTTTTTCCTTTGCTCACAATTATCCGTGCATTGGTTACTGCTTTGTTAAAAATACTATCCTGAATATTTAAATGCAAAGACAAATCTAACCTATGATTAACTGTATCCTCTTCCTCAATTGCACCTGAATTTTTAAACACATGAAATCCACCTCGGTAAAATCCCAGTCCAAGTTTTGCTCCTATATTTTCTTCATATAAAACTGGTTTTAAAATATTGATATCCCAAAAATTTGAATTTCCCTCTAAACCTCCAGAAGTTGCTCGAGCATAATCTCCATGGTCATATCTCATAGTAGCACCTCTTAATAACAAAGAAGTTCCATCGTCACTTAAAAAAAATTTAGAATTTAATTCATAATAGTTAGTACCGTTTGCCATAGTATGAACTTGCTTAAAACCAATTGTTTCGCCAAGCTCAAAAGCATTGCTATAAGAAAAAGCAGAAGTGGTCTTTACATAGTGAGTTGTCTTTGATCCAGAATTATCTACTCTGATAGATGCTTTGTCAGGATCAGTATTTTTCAGCTCAATAATTAAATTAAATGAATTATCGCTATTTTTTTTTACAAACCCTACCGCTCTAATTCCTGAAATGCTATTAATATTTTTTAAGTTTTGCTTTAGTTCATTTTCATCAACAATTTTTCCCTTCGAAAGTTTTCGCCAAGCGTATGAGTTCACCAAATTTTCAGAAATTTTAACCCCTTCTTTTTTAATAATAATATCTCGTAAGACTAAATTTTTTAAATTTACCTCTTTTGGAATTTTTAACAAATTTGGCTTATAAAACTTAGGTGTAAAAACTGGTACTACATTTCTGTCATTAACAGTGGGTCCCCCATATGAATACAGGGGCGTTTTATCTAAAAATGTTAAAAACAATGATAAAATTAATAGAAGTTTTTTCATTGATTAACTTAAATCAAACGCTTCCTTGCATGTAAAGAACATCTCTTAATTTGTTCAATTTATAAATTAAGATACTATTTAAGATTAACTAACTTTTTATTAAAAAAGCTATATTTATTAATAATGTCATTACAAAATATTTACGATCTTACCTATGAGGAGTTAAACAATTTTATCATTAATAACTGTTCTACAGATCTAAAAAAGTCTGGAATGCGAACAAATCAGTTGTGGAAATTTATCTATAAAAAAGGTTTAAAAGATATTTTGCATTTTTCTAATATACCTGATGAATTAAAAAATAATTTAAAACAACAGCTATCTTTTAAAAGAATAGATATTGCTGAAAAAAAAATTTCTAATGACGGAACTATTAAATGGCTTCTAAAACTACAAGATGGCAATTTAGTTGAAACTGTTTTTATTCCCTCTGATAAAAGAGGAACTTTATGTATATCTTCACAAGTTGGATGCACATTAAATTGTAAATTTTGTCATACTGGAACACAACTAATGGTTAAAAATTTATCGACTGCTGAAATTATTAATCAAATTTTAGTAGCAAAAGATGAATTAAAAGACTGGGGAACACAAAAAATTATAACTAATATTGTTTATATGGGGATGGGAGAACCTTTTTATAATTACAATAACGTAAAAAAATCCATAGCTATTCTTAAAAACAACCAAGGATTAGATTACTCAGCAAAAAAAATTACTGTTTCTACAGCTGGTATCACTCCTGAAATTATAAAAGCTGCAAAAGAAATTAGCACTTACTTAGCTTTATCTCTTCATGCTCCTAATGATGAATTAAGAGAAAAAATTATGCCTATAAATAAAAAATATAAAATTAAAGATTTAATAGAAAGCTGCTCTTATTATGCAAAAATAAATAAGGAAAAAATATTTTTAGAATATGTTCTGTTAAAAAATATTAATGACAGTGAGCATTGTTCTAAACAATTAATAAAACTTATGAGCAAATTTCCTAGTAAGCTTAACTTAATAGAGTTTAATGCATGGCCAGGAGTTGGTTATGAACCATCGGATCAAGAAACTGTACAAAAATTTTATCGATCGATCAAAAATTCTGGTCACATTGTAACCTTGAGGAAATCTAGAGGCGAGGACATACTGGGAGCCTGCGGACAACTCAAAACAGAAAGTCAAAGAAAGCCAAAGTCTTTATAAAGTCTTTTTTATTTAAAAATTCCTTTTAAAATTTCACAATTTTAACAACAATAAATACTAGCTTTGCCAAAAATTTGGCGTATAACCCAGCGTCCATATAAAAATGACAAAAAATATGACTAAAAAAATTACTAAAGAAAAAAAAGAAAAAATTATTAAAATTAAAAAGCGCATCATAAAAGAATCTTCTAATTTAGAAAAAAATTACAAGACCACTTTTAAAGATATTAAAAAATATTTTAAAATTTTTAACAAAGCTTTTTTTAAAGATCAGCTTAATCCCTTTAATGATATTCAGCTAAAAAAAATGAATGGTTGCTGGGGTCAGTGCGTGGAGGATTATTCTCTAAGAAAAGGTACAAAGTTTTTTTGTTTAGAAATGCAAAAAGATTATCCAAATAAAAAAGAATTTCTAACCACTTTGGGCCATGAAATGATCCATTTATGGCAACAAACTTTAAAAAAAGATACTGGTAATCATAATTCTTTATTTTATAGCTTTAGACCTAAATTTAAAAAATTTGGTTTAAATCTTTAAAACATCTTAAAAATTATTTTATAGAATTAGAAGCACAACTTTGCTTTTTATAAAAATATGATAATGGTAGAGCATGCCAACTTTTGATGTAGTAAGTAAAATTAGCTATCAAGAATTAAATAATGCACTTTCTAATTGCTTGAGAGAAATTAATACAAGATACGACTTTAAAGGTTTAAATATTGCAATTGAATTTAAAGAAAAAGAAAAACAAATTGTAACACTTGCTCCGGATAACATGAAATTAAAACAAATAAATGATTTATTCACAGGTCATTTGGTACGTAGGAAAATTGATCCAAGAATAATTAAAATTAAAAGTGTTGAAGATGCTACTGGTAACTCCAAAAGACAAACGGTTGAGTTGCAAGAAGGTATTGATCAGGAAAGCGCAAAGAAAATTATTACTCAAGTAAAATCATCTAAAATCAAAGTTCAGGTAAAAATTCAAGGAGACGAACTTCGAGTAGATGGAAAAAAGAGAGACGACCTTCAAGAAACCATGCAACTTATTAGAGGAATTGATATAGGCAGACCGGTAGAATTCACTAATTTCAGGGACTAAATGAGCAAAAGATACTCTGGAAAATCAGGAAAAGATCGTAATTTCAACAAAAAACCAAAGCTATCTAAAAAAATAAAAAGAAAATTTAAAAAAAAATAAATGACAACTTTTAGAGTAATTGAAGGATCTCACAAAGACCCTAACAATATTGAAACGCTCTATCCGGAAACTAAAATTATTCATGGGCCTTTTGCCAATGAAGAAGAGGCAGACCAAATTGCTAAACGCCTAATTCAAAAAAATATAGACAACTACTATCATCGAGCTTGGGTGATCAAAGATTAAAATTTACTCACAAAAAAATACCAAGAGTACGCAACTATTACTGCGGGTATTGCACTATATAAAGTTGCAAGAATTGCAGCCTTTGGAGAAATGGCTATTGCAGGAAATAATGCATCGCCATCATTTGAAATTGCATTACCAATTTGGGCAGCCATAGGAACGTGTCCTCCGATATAAAGTGTCGTAATCATTATTTGAGGACCACAGCCAGGAATAAATCCAACTAAAATTGCTGCCAATGGAACAAAGGGACCTAAATAAGATATTTGATTAAATAATTTTCCACCGCTAAAATAATCTATCAAATCAAAACTTACAAAAGCCACGATCACCCATACGGTTACAAAACAAGTTAAATCAATTACTGAAAGAAGTGTTGTTTGTTTGCATTCTGCAATTTGAACATCTGAGGATGGATTAAATAACCAAATCAAAACTGACAGCAGAGCCCCAATAAAACTTATTAATAAGACCAAATCGTAGCTATAAAAATTTAATTCTAAATTAGTACCTAAAGCATTATAAAATCCAAAAATGACTCCAGGTATAATTAATAGTAGCCAAAAATAATAAACCGCAACTGGAGTATTGTTTGGAATTTCATCCTCCAACGTAATTGTTCTAGGAGTAAATTTGGGGGCTATAGTATTTTCAAAAATTTTTGCAATGTACCCCGATATAATTGCAACAACATAGGTCAGTGGTAAAATAATTAATGCAGCTTTTGGCTTTGATGCAATTAACAAAAATGCTGCATCACCCATGGTAGCAACTAAAGTAGCAAGAACGGCACTGAAAGAAATGGCTTTTCTTACATACAAAGTCATTATCATGATTGCCCCACCACAACCGGGAATAATTCCCATTAAAGCTGCTATTAAAATATCAAATTTATTATATTTTTCTAAAATAGATTGAAGATTAAAGTTAGTTTTTTGCAATAAATGAAAAACTAAAATGGTAATTGCAACAAACGAAGTTACAGAAATAAAAGCATTTGACGCAGACTTAAAAAAAATATCCCTTGTGGACGAAAAACTCAATAATCCAACAAAAATTATAAATAGTGTAAACTTTGCAAGTCTTAAACTTGGAAATTTTTTTGCAATTTTTAATACAATTTCAACCATAATTTATAGATAATGTAAGAAAATGTTATGTTTTTTCAAGTGTACTCTCAAATCTACGTTGCTTCCATAAAAAATTTTTACCGCCTAAATATAAAAATGTTTTATATAAATGAATTTTATGATTAATAGTCTTTTCAATGAATAATAAAGAATTAAAAAATACGGCTAAAAAATTAGTAAATGCCTTTAATAAAGGAAAGTTAATAGCTCCCTTATCAGATAAATTTACAAAAAATTCAAATATTGCCAATCAACTAAGAACTGAATGTGAAAGTTTAGTAAAGTCGCCAGTAATTGGATTTAAAGCAGGTGGAACTGGGAAAGCAATGCTAAAAAAGTGGGGAGAAAAAGAACCTTTCTATGCTGCAATTTTTAAAAAAAATTTACTTAAAAGCAATGGATCAGTTAAAATTAATAAATATACGCTTGGAATTGAATTAGAAGTTTTTTTTCAAATTAAAAAATTATTTTTTAACACTACCAAAAAAATTACGGATAAAAATGTTTCTTCTGTTATTCAGTATGTTGGTCCTTGCATTGAGATTGTAGGTTATAGACAAAAGAAAAAAGGATTATCTGGACTTGGAGATTTGATCAGTGATTTTGGAGCAAATGTTAAATTTTTAATTGGAAAAAAACAAAAATTTAAAAGATTGCCATTTCATAACCTTGCTACGACCCTATATAATAAAAAAAGTGGACAAACTGCCAATGGAAATACCAAAGCGGTTTATGACAGTCCTTTAAAATCTTTAATTTGGCTTCTAAATAAAATTAAAAAAGACAAAATTAATTTAAATAGAGACTTTTTAGTTTTCACTGGATCAACTGTGGGTGTGGTTCCTATTCAAAAAGTGGGTTTGTTTAAAGGTGAAATTAAATCACTAGGTTCAGTTCAGGCAACTGTGAGAAATTAACTAGCTTTTTTTAATTGTCGTTCTTTTTCAAACATTCTAGCTAATCGATCAATCATATAATCGGAAGCTTCAAAAACATTTTTAGGCTTAAACAGTTTTGTTTCAGCTGGATCTGTTTTATCCTCCAAGCTTATTCTGCGACGTAACCTTTGTTTAGCATTTTCACCATCAATAAATAACAAGATTAAATACTCTTCCTCATTCACTGCGTCTTCATTTTTTATAAAACATTCTCCATTTTCAGCTATTCGATCTATAAAACGTAGTGGCGCTCTTCGCAATGTTAAGTATCTTTTGTTAATCTGAAAAACAATTGATTTCATATTTCTGGAATATCGCTCTAATCGATCGACAACTTTTTGCTTGAGAGCTTCCTCTGCTTTTTCAGCTTCAAATATTTTTCTAGCTTCAATTTTAGCTAATCTTCTAGACTCTAATTCTTTTAATTTTTCTTCTTTTTTCTTATCTTTAATTAATTGATATTTATCCTTAATAAAACCTAATCGAGTAACGACGGCTTGAAAAGAATCCTTTAAAAGTTTGATTTTATCTTTTTCTATTTTTTTATAATTTCTTAACTTTTCTTTTCTCTCGCGCTCAGCAATTTTTTCTGCTCTAATTTTGTTTCTTAGGGCTATTTTTTCTTCTAATAATCTTTGCTTTTCTTTTATTTTGAAATCTTTTTCTTTTTGCCTCTGAACAGCTAATCTGATTTTATCTTTTTGTTTTTGATCTCTAATTCTTAACCTTTCTTTTTCTTTTCTTAGTTTTAGTTTGATTTTTTCTAACGCTTTTTTTTCTTTTAAGCGCTTTTTCTTTTCAAGAATAGCTTGTCTTTTTTTAAATTTTTGCTCAAGTATTTGCTGCTTCTTTTTTTCCTTAGCATACTGAACTGCCAGTTTTTGTTTTAATTTCTCTTTTGCAATTTTTCTTTTTTCGAAAAATTCTTTGATTTTTGAAATTTTCTTTAAAGCAAAAGTTCTTAAACCAAAAATATCATACAATAAGATTTTTGTTTTTTCAAAAATTGGTTTAATTTTTTTTTCTAAGAAAGTTTTTTTTATTTTTGTTTTTTTGATTAGTTTTATTTTATTTTTTTTTTGAAATTTATTTTTTTTTACTTTTGTTTTA
>VTPF01000037.1 GCA_008638025.1 Pelagibacteraceae bacterium
GTTCAGAAGAATTTAGTTTAGGAGGAACTTATAATGTAAGATCTTATCCTAACAATGAAAGTTCTGGAGATAGTGGTTTTATATTTACTACAGAATTAGAACACAAATTGAGAAAAGATTTAACTACTTCGCTTGTTTTTGATTATGGAAAAATTAGAACAGTAATGGATCCATATTCTGGCTGGCAGCCATTTGCGTATAATAATCAAAAAAATGAATATAGTTTGAAATCTTGGGGGCTTGTAGCTGATTGGAATATTATTCCAGGATCTACTATTAAAGCTCAATTAATTAATAGAATTGGGTCTAATAATCAAAGAACGAATAGTAATAGCATAGGCGCTGATTATGATAGAACCAAGCATGAAACGAAGTTTTTATTAAGTTTTACTCAAAGTTTTTAGATTTTTGCTAATTTAATTAAATGATCAGCAAAAGCAAAAGAAGCAGTCCAAGCAGGACTAATCGCATTCAAAACATGGGTAGAATGTTTTTGATTGATTACAACAAAGTCATTTACTAAAGTTTTAGATTGAGGATCAAATATTTGAGAGCGTATTCCAACTTTTTCCAAAGAAGGTTTTAAATTTTCTTTTGAAACGTTATTTATTAATTTTTTTACTTCATTAAAAAACCCATTTTTTGTTATTAATTTTGCTTCTTGAATAGCCAAAGATCTTAATTTATTTTCATTTTTTAAAATTTTTAAACCAAAACTCAAAGCTAAAGAAATTGCTTCATTCAATTTAAAATTACATTCTGAATTATATAGCTCCCTTCCCAATACTGGAGTAGAGCTTGGTCCTATATAAAAACTTCCATCTTTCTTGTGAGAAGTATGAAGACCCAAAAAGGGGTAGCGCAAATCTGGAATAGGGTAAATTAAGTGTTTTAATTTAAAATTGCTATTAGTAATTTTCCAGTATTTCCCCTTGAAGGGCAAAAAACTATACCTAAATTCTAATCCTGCATTTTTAGCTACGACATCTGACTGCAAGCCAGAACAGTTAAAAGAGTGATCGCAAAAATAATTATTTTGATCAGTGCTTACAGTTTTTCCTTCATCGGTTATTTTTTTTACTTCTTGATTATAAATAATTTGAACTCCTAAATCTTTTAAATCATTTATTAATGAGTTTGAAACTTCTTTAGGATCAGCGACGGATGTAAACGGTATTAATAGACCAGTATCATATTGAATATTTACATTTGGCTCCAGTTGTTGAATTTCTTTGTGAGATAATTTTTTTACCATAACACCGTTTTGAATTCCTCTTTGATATAGATTTTCTGTATTGTCATTGGAGTGAATTGAAATAGGAATAAGAATTTTTCCACATTCGTCTATCCATAATTTTTTTGTTTTTATGTACTCTTTGAGCTCAATCCCACCTTGCATGCCAAGCGTTGCTCTCAGTGAACCAGGGTCGTAATAAATTCCACTATGTATAACACCACTATTTCTCCCTGATCCATGTTGAATAGAATTGTACTCTTTTTCCAGAATAAGGATTTTTGCATTAGATTTTGTTTTTTTTAATTTATAGGCAAGAGTTAAGCCAATAATTCCACTGCCAATTATAATAAAATCATACTTCATAATCTTTATCATTATCTGTTATACTTGATTTACAAATGAGTGAAATATTAGAAATACCATCATCGGCAATTAAAAAATATTTAAGTGAGAACAGCAATGCTGTGTTGATAGATGTGAGAACCAAAGAAGAATGGGACATAGTAGGAATGCCAGATGGAGATCCATTAGGATTACCAACTTTTTTTATCTCTTATCAGATCGGAAAAGAAAGAGTTCTTAATGTAAATTTTATTGAAGAATTTAAAGATCTGGACATTGATAAGACAAAAAAAATTTTATTTATATGTAGAAGTGGCGCAAGATCTTTAAGTACTGCAAAAATGATAAATGAACTTGGATATGAAACAGTAAATATTCTAGGCGGTTTTGAAGGTTCAGCGGTTATCAATGATGCTGGTTGGAAAGGAAATGGATTGCCATGCAAATAAAATTAATCAAAAGCATTTTTTTCTTTTTTTTAATTTCAATGGTTGCAAGTTGTGAAACTATTGACAAAAAAGTTACCGAAAAGACTGATAAAGAAAATCAAATGCTATCAAAGTATCTTGGGGTAAAAAGTGAAGTTGTAAAAAAAGATTTTGGTGAGCCTAATAAAATTAATTTAGAAACTACGTATAAAATTTATGTATATACCAAAACAAACATGCTTATAACGTGTACAAGAGAATTTTTTATTAATCCAAAAACAGATGTAGTTGAAAAATTTAAAAGTCAAAACTGCATTAAATAAGTGTTCAATCAAAATTATCACAATATAGTTTTTGAAGTTACTAATAAAATATTAGAACAACAAAAAAAAAGTAGAAATTTATTTTGTCTTGTTTCTGGACCTCAAGGATCAGGAAAAACAACGTTCACAGGTATAATTAAAAAAGAACTAATTAAAAAAAAATTAAAAGTATTAGTTTTGTCTATTGATGACTTTTATTTAAGTAAAAAAGATAGACTTCAATTGTCTAAAAAAATTTCACCATTGTTTATTACAAGAGGCGTTCCAGGAACTCATAATTTAAATTTTTTGAAAAAAGTTTTGAATATTTTTTTTTCAAATAAAAAGAAAGATTATCATCTACCTTATTTTTCTAAAGCAGAAGATGATATTGTGAAGTCAAGATTTCATCATTTACAATTTCCTTATGATGTTTTTATTTTAGAGGGCTGGTGCATAAACTATCAGGGAGAAAACAATACTTCTTTAAAAAAGCCAATCAATTCAATGGAAAAAAAATTTGATCAAAATATGAAATGGAGAAATTACGTAAATAAAAAAAGCAAAGAATATTTTAAGACAATATATAAAAAATCCCATTGTTCTATATTTTTAAGAATACCAAGCTTCAAATATGTTTTTCAGTATCGGACCAAGCAGGAAAAGAGCATACCCAAAAAGAAACGAATGAATGCAGGACAATTAAAAAAATTTATTAGTTTTTATGAGCGTATAACTAAAAATTTATTAGTTAGTAAAAAAAATAAATTCAATATAGAGATAAGCATTAAGCCCAACCATAATTATGCAGGTTTAAAATATAATAATTTTAAATATTAAATTGCCCCCTACATTAGACTTCACAAAAGATAAAATTTCTCAATTATTAAAAAAAATTGCTATACCGGCAGCAATAGGAACGTTATTTCAAAGTTTATATACTCTAGTAGATACATTTTATGCTGGTAAAATTTCATCCAATGCACTGGTAGCTCTCTCCAAAGCCTTTCCTATTTCATTTTTTATTATTGCATTTGGGGTTGGTGTTTTGGCTGGATCCACCTCTTTAATAGCTAATTCACTTGGAGAAAAAAATATTAACCAAGCAAAACTTTATTTAACTCAATCTGTAATTTATTCTATTTTAGTTGCTATAGTTGTTATATTTATTGGAATATATTTTGCACCTGCACTTCTTAAAATCATGGGCACAGAGCCAATTAATATATTTTTGACTTTACAATATACTGATATAATTTTTTTAGGATCTATATTTTTTTTTATACAAGTATCTTTAAACTCTAGTTTAAATGCTCAAGGAGACACAAGATCATATAGAAATATTTTAATCATTAGTTTTTTTTTAAATATAATTTTAAATCCAGTTTTTGCATTTGGTTTTGGAATTATCCCAGCCTTTGGAATTGCAGGTTTGGCTATTGCAACTATTATCTCTCAATTTATTTGTTTTCTTTATATCTTGTGGAAAGTATCCCAAACAGATTTGGTAAAAAAAATAACAATTAATTTTTTTTATATAAATAAAAATTTAATATTAGATTTGTTTAAGCAAGGTATGCCAGTAACTCTTAGCATGATGTTAATTGGAGTTGGTATTTATAATATTTTATTTTTCGTTTCAAAGTTTGGTGACATTGCAGCCGCAGGATATGGTGTTGCTTTAAGGATTGAGCAGCTTTTATTATTACCTGCTATTGGATTAAATACAGCGGTATTGTCAATTGTAGGTCAAAATTTTGGAGCTAGGGAATTTAAAAGAATAGGCCAAGTTTACTTTAAAGCTATTTTGTATGGTTCGAGTATGATGATTGTAGCAGGATTTATTATTTTTTTTGGTGGCACTTCAATATTGCAGCTATTTACTAATGATCTAAGAGTAATTGATTTTGGAGTTAAATATTTAAAAATTGCTGCTTTGATTGGACCAGTTTATCCTATTTTTTTTATAACTAATGCTTTTTTTCAAGGAATAAAAAAGCCTTTGTATTCTTCATTAATAAATCTTTTTAGAATAGTAATTTTTCCTTTTCTAACAATGTCACTGATTCTGAATACATTTAACGGTAATTACGAGTCATTATTTATTGGTTTGCTTATTATTAATTGGGTTTTTGGTATTGCAGTAGTTCTTTTAGTTAAATTTTTTTTCTTAAAAAAAATAATTCGTTAATCATTTTTTAATTTTTTTTCTAATTTTCTAACAAAATAAGAAATTATTAATATTAAAACTAAATATTCTAAAATTAAAAAAGTATAAATTTCTAAAGGTCTGTAGGTGCTAACCACAAGTTCATTTGCTTTTCTGGTCAAGTCTGCAATTCCAATAACAGAAACTAAAGAGGACATCTTTAGTACATAAACGAATTGATTGCCTATTGCGGGTAAAGTTATTTTAAAAGCCTGGGGTAATATTACCAATCTTAATTTTTGATAAAAATTTAATCCCAAAGAGCTTGCTGCTTCCCATTGTGTTTTTTTAATTGCATTAATCCCGCCTCTAAATATTTCAGCTTGAAAGGCACTTTCGCTTATAGATAGTGCAATAATTCCAGAAACAAATGGACTAAAACTAAATCCAGTTAAAATTGGAAGTCCATAATAAACCCATAAAATTAAAACAAGCAAAGGTATCGATCTTATTATTTCAACATAAACAATATTAATATAGTTTAAAAACTTATTTTTAGGTATCGAGGGAATGGTTATGATCAATCCAATAATCATGGAGATAATTATAGAAATAACAGAAATATAAATAGTGGTTGTAATTCCACTGATTAAAAATTGAAGATTCGTAAGACCATTTGCATTGGAGGGGGAAATAATAAACCAACCCCATTCATGCTCTCCACAAGAAGCAAGAGGTAACAACAGCATTATACAAAAGTATTTTTTCACTTTTGAAATTATAAAGATTTAAATTAAAAATTCTAATTGATTATAAACTTTTTAATCCGTATTTTTTTAAAAGGGTATCAAAAAAACCAGACGCTTTTTTTATTTCAATCCAATGATTAACATAGTTTAGCCAAACTTGATCATTCTGATCAATCAGCATTGCTAAAACTGCTGGGTTTTTTCCACCATCTGGAACGATTGCCAATTGAGGATATGTTAAGATTAATTTATTTGCTTCCGTTGAGCTAGTAATATGACTATCGGCTCTTCCCGATAAAACTTCTTGAAAATCTCTTGCTGGAGCTTCAATAGATCTAAGTTTTGAATTTGGAAAAAACTCTTTTGCTTTTTCTTCTTGAGAAGTTCCCAGCGTAGTTGCAATAGTTACATTGCTTTTGTTTAAAGAGTCCCACGTAGGAAATTTATTTAAATTTTTTTTAAGAACTAGAGGTACAGTGCCATACTTATAGTAAGAATGAGTAAAACCAACGACTAATGCTCGTTTAGCAGTTTTGGTAGCACTGGTAGAAATATCATACCTATTAGATGTAATTCCTGAAACTATGGTTTTCCAATCTGTAGGAATATATTTTACTTTTACACCCATATCTTTCGCCAGTTCTGTGGTTACATCAATATCAAAGCCTTTATATTGATTGGTAGCAGGATCCTTCATGCTCATTGGATCCCAATCACCAGTAGTCCCTACCCTCAATTCACCAGAAGATAAAATTTTGATTAATTTTGATTCAGCGTTAGCTGAGAACGATGTAATAATTATTAATAAAGTTAAAATGATTTTTTTCATAAGCTCAATTTATATTTTTAAAAAAAAAATTATATCTGCAACCTGACGCACTACTCTATGACACAGTTTTTGTGATCTTGTCAAAATTTGGTAGTTAAATTATAAGAATAATATCAATTTAATAAAGCTTAGGCGCTAAGGTGGCATTTTAAGTAAAATTATAAGTGTATCAAATAGCTTGGTTTTAAAGTTGATTGAATGACTAACAACGAAAGGTACTATTTATGACCACATCAAGTAAAAATCCAGAAACAATAGCTCTCCATGGGGGGTCTTGGAGAAGAGATGAAAGCTCCACTTCGGTTGCAGTTCCAATACACCAAACCACTTCTTATCAATTTAATTCAGCAGAGCATGCTGCAAATTTATTTGGACTAAAAGAATTTGGAAATATTTATACGAGAATTATGAATCCAACTACCAACGTTTTAGAAGAACGCGTTGCCGCTTTAGAAGGAGGACTTGCTGCAGTTTGTGTAAGCTCCGGACAAGCAGCATCAGCTTTTGTTGTTCAAAATTTATGCAATACAGGTGATAATTTTGTGGCTTCAACTGATTTATATGGAGGTACTGTAAATTTA
>VTPF01000038.1 GCA_008638025.1 Pelagibacteraceae bacterium
TAAAGGTGCAAAAGAGCACAATTTAAAAAATTTATCAGTAGAAATACCAAGAGACCAGTTTATTGTAATAACAGGTTTGTCTGGATCTGGAAAATCATCATTAGCTTTTGACACGATTTATGCAGAAGGACAAAGAAGATACGTTGAAAGCTTATCCTCTTACGCTCGTCAATTTCTTGATAGAATGAAAAAACCCAATGTTGATTTAATAGAAGGATTGTCTCCGGCTATTTCAATTGAGCAAAAAACTACATCCAAAAATCCAAGATCAATTGTTGCCACGGTTACTGAAATTTATGATTACATGAGAGTCTTGTATGCAAGAGTTGGCACACCCTACTCACCTTTCACTGGTTTGCCAATAAAATCTCAAACCATATCTGAGATGGTTGATAAAATTTTAGATCTACCGACACCTTCGAGAATTTCTATTTACTCTCCAATTGTTAGGGGAAGAAAAGGTGAATACAAAAAAGAAATTTTGTCTTTAAAAAAAAGAGGTTATTCAAAAATTAAAATTGATAGTGAGCTATTTGATATTGAAAAAACACCTGAACTTAATAAAAAAATTACACATAACATAGAAGTGTTGATAGATAAATTTGTTAATAAAAAAGAAGAACAAAAAAGAATGGCAGAAAGTTTAGAAAGCGCACTTCTTCTTTCAGATGGTCTTGTTTTTGTAGAGCATTTAAATGAAAACATTCCAAAACAACATCAAAAAATTGAAAAAATAACATTTTCTTCAAAATTTGCTTGTCCTGAAAGTGGATTTACTATCGAAGAAATTGAGCCAAGATTATTTTCATTCAATAGTCCCTACGGCGCCTGCTCAGAATGTGAAGGACTTGGGGTAGATTTATATGTAGACCCTAAACTTGTTGTTCCAGATGATAGACTTTCTTTAATTGATGGTGCTATTAAGCCGTGGTCAAACTCCTCAAGCTTATACTACGCGCAAACTTTAGCATCATTAGCAAAGCATTATAACTTTTCTTTGGAAACAGAATGGAAAAAACTAAACAAAGATATTCAAAATATAATTTTATATGGATCAAGTGATGAAGAAATTAAATTTAACTATGATGATGGTTATGAAAAATATTCCAATAAGAAAAGCTTTGAAGGTGTAATAACTAATTTAGAAAGAAGGTATTTAGAAACAGATAGTGATTGGAAAAAAGAAGAAATTGAACAATATCAAAATGAAAAAGAATGTGAACGTTGTTTAGGTAATAGACTTAAAGAAGAGTCATTATGTGTAAAAATAAACAATAAAAATATAAGCGAAGTTGCAAAATTTTCAATTAAAGAAGCTCATAAATGGTTTAAGGAACTTGATAAAGTATTAACAGATAAAGAAAATCAAATCGCTTCCCATATTTTAAAAGAAATTAATGAACGTTTAAATTTTTTAATTAATGTTGGACTAGATTATCTAAATTTATCAAGAGGATCAGGAACGCTTTCGGGCGGTGAGTCACAAAGAATACGCTTAGCTTCACAAATTGGTTCTGGATTAACAGGAGTTTTGTATGTGCTAGACGAACCATCAATAGGTCTTCATCAAAAGGATAATATTAAGCTGATTCAGGCTTTAAAGAGGCTTAGGGATCTTGGAAATACTGTCATTGTAGTTGAGCATGATGAGGAGGCAATGATTCATTCGGATCACATTATTGATATTGGTCCTGGAGCAGGTATTCATGGAGGTCAAATTGTTTCTCAAGGAAGCTATCAAGATATTTCTAAAGATAAGAATAGTCTAACCGGAGACTACTTATCTGGTAGAAAGTTTATTGGTTTGCCCAAAAATAGAAGAAGTGCAATTAATGGAAGATTTCTTCAACTAATCGGAGCTTCAGGAAATAATTTACAAAATGTTACTGCCAAAATACCATTAGGCACATTTACATGTGTAACTGGTGTGTCTGGAAGTGGAAAGTCTACATTAGTATTACATACCTTATATCGGGCATTAAATTTAATGATTAATAAAGTGGTCTCTAGAAATATGCCACAACCATTCAAAGGATTAAAAGGACATGAGTATTTAGATAAAATTATAGATATAGACCAGTCACCTATCGGCAGAACTCCAAGATCTAATCCAGCAACTTATTCTGGAGCATTCACACCTATTCGAGATTGGTTTACAAATTTACCCGAGTCCAAATCTAGAGGATATAAAGCAGGTAGATTTTCTTTCAACGTTAAAGGTGGTCGGTGTGAGGCCTGTGAAGGTGATGGTGTCATTACTTATGAAATGCACTTTTTACCAGATGTTTATGTGGAATGTGATGTTTGTAAGGGCAAAAGATATAATAGAGAAACTTTGGAAGTAAGACACAAAGACAAAAGTATTGCCGATGTATTAAATATGTCAGTTGATGAAAGTGTGGATTTTTTTGAAAATATTCCAACTATTAGAAGTAAATTGCTGACATTACAAAAAGTTGGTTTAGGTTATATGAAAATTGGTCAGCAGGCGACGACATTGTCTGGTGGTGAAGCTCAAAGAATAAAATTAGCAAAAGAATTATCAAAAAGATCTACAGGTAGAACAATTTATATTTTAGATGAACCAACTACTGGTCTTCATGTTCATGATGTAAAAAAATTATTAGAAGTTTTGCAAGCTTTTGTGCAAAAGGGAAATACGGTTATTGTAATTGAACACAATATGGAAGTGATAAAAACTGCAGATTGGATTATAGATATGGGTCCAGAAGGTGGTGATAACGGTGGATCATTAATATTTGAAGGAACGCCAGAGCAAATAATAAATGTTAAAGAAAGTTACACTGGTCAATTTCTAAAAAAAGTTTTAGAAAAAAAACCTTTAAAATAATAAAATTAAGGTGAGGTATCGACTACTTCTTCCCAGTTTCTCTTAACTTTAAAATAAATTAGTATGGGAGATGCTACAAAAATAGATGAATATGTTCCTATTAAAATTCCCCATATTAGCGCAAAAGAAAAGCCTTTAAGAATTTCACCACCAAAAAAATATATAGAAATTAATGCTAACAAGGTAGTTCCAGAAGTTTTTAATGTTCTTGATAAAGTTGAATTAATAGAATCGTTTATTAATTCATCTAAATCTTTTTGATCATCTTTTTTTAAAAATTCTCTAATTCTATCGTAAATTATCACGGTATCGTTCATTGAATAACCAACAATTGTCAAAATAGCGGCAACAATTGATAAATTAAATTCATAACCAATTAAACTAAAAGCCCCTATAGTTATTATTACATCGTGAACAAGTGCTATAATAGAACCTAAACTGAACTGCCATTCAAATCGAAACCAAATATAAATTAACATTAAAATTAGAGCTAATAAAACTGAATATATTCCATCCCTTGTAAGTTCTTTGCTAATTTTTGATCCAACAACTTCTACTCTTCTAAAATCTACTTTTTTATTCAAGTCTTTTTCTAAATGATTTTTTATAGAACTAACAAAATCGTTATTTTTACCTTTTTGTTCGATAGTAGCTAAAAATTCTTTATTAGAACCAAATTCCTTAACTTTAACGTCTCCAAGATTAATTTTTAATAAGGATTTTCTAATATCTTCAGATTTATTCATCTCTTCAAATTTCATCTCAATAACCGTACCCCCTTTGAAATCAACACCTAAATTAAGACCCTTGGTAAAAAAAAATATAATTGAAAAGGTAAAAAATATTAGAGAAATACCCATAAAAAAATTTTTATATTTTAAAAAATTATATTTATTATCGTAAAAACTCATAATTATATCTTGATTAAATTTTCTTTATTTTTTTTTACATAAATAGAAACCAAATATCTTCCAAAAACATATGTTGTAAAAAAAGTTGAAATAATCCCAATAGCTAATGTTATGGCAAAACCTTTTACAGGGCCTGAGCCCATATAATATAAAACAAAAGCTGCAATTAAAGTGGTAATATTTGAGTCTAAAATAGTAGTTAATACTTTTTTGTAAGCAGTATCAAAAGCAATTAAATTATTTTTTTCAATTTTTAATTCTTCTTTAACTCGCTCGTATATTAAAACATTTGAATCAACCGCCATACCTACAGTTAAAATAATTCCTGCAATTCCAGGTAATGTTAAAGTTGAGCCAAAAATACTTAAGGTTGATACGATCAGTATGAGGTTTGCAAATAATGATATGTTAGCAAACACACCAAATATTCTATAGTTATAGATCATATAAAGAACCACTAATAACATTCCTATCAACAATGAAAGCACCCCTTTTTCTATGGATTCTTTTCCAAGATCAGGTCCTACTGACCTCTCTTCAATTATATTTAATGGAGCTGGCAATGCTCCCGATCTTAATAAAATCGCCAATTCATTTGATTCTTGTGAAGAAAAGTTTCCTGATATTTGACCGTTGCCAGTAACAATTGCATCTCTAATTACAGGTGCACTAATAACTTCATTATCAAGGACTATAGCCAAATTTCTTCCTATATTATTTTTACTTGCTAAAGCAAACTTTCGAGCGCCCAAATTATCTAATTTAAAATTAACAACTGAGGAATTGGATAATTGATCAAAACCAGGCTGCGCATCAATCAAATTTTCTCCAGAAATAATAATTCTTTTTTCGACATTGTATTTAAAATCTTTTTTAGGAGAATTTAAAATTTCAACTCCTAAAGAGTTTTCATCGTTACTATTAGATAAGAATCTAAAAGTAAGTTTAGCAGTTTTGCCTAACAATTTTTTTATTTCACTTGGATCTTTAAGACCGGGCAATTCTACTAAAATTCTATCTGAACCTCTTGTTATAATATTTGGTTCTTTTGTTCCAAGCTCATCAATTCTATTTCGTACAATTTCAATAGATTGTTCCAAAGCATTTTTTTTTATTAGGTTAAGAAGCTCATTGGTAAATATAATATTTACCTTATCGTTATCTACGGAAATCGTAAGCTCCTTACCAGATGTTCCAATATTAGAATTGATTGAAGAGTCGCTAAGTAGTTCATTGACAAGATTTCTTTGGTTTGGATTAAAATTAAAACTTAATGAATTAATTCCTACTATGAAATTATTGTAATTAATATTTTTTTTTCTGAGTTCTCTTCTAAGGTCCAAACTTTTTGCTTGAATTTTTTGATCAATCAACGGCTTGGAATCAATTTCCAATAAAATATATGAACCACCTTGCAGATCCAGTCCTAAATTTACTTTTTTATCAGTAAAAAAAAAATTATTATTTAATGAAAGAAAGTTTGGAATAAAAAAATATACACCAAAGATAAAAATTAAAAAGATTGAAAATACTTTAAAACGTGAAAAGTATAACACAAAATTTTACTTAGGTTCAGTTTTGCTAAGCACTGCTGAAATTGAGGATTTAATAATTTTGATTGTAATATTATCGGCAATTTCTAATTCGGCCTTGTCATCTTCAAGAACACGAACAACTTTACCAATTAAACCGCCACCAGTAACAACAGTATCTCCTCTTCCAACAGCATCAATCATAGCCTTATGATCCTTAACTTTTCTTTGCTGTGGGCGAATTAATAAGAAATAAAAAATAACAAAAATAAGTATAAGAGGTATAAATTGACCAATAGCTTTTGAATCCATGTTGCTCTTTTAGACTAAATAGACAAAATTAACAACATTATTTACCAATTGTATTACTATCAACAAATTCTCTTATTTTTTTTGAGATACCGATGGATTCAATATTGGTTGTAGTTTTGTTCATAATCAACCAGTCTGAAATTACCTTGTCTGTTAATTCTAAAAGTGACTGAAATTCAATTAACTCTGATTCATTTAAAGAATTCCCCCACTCTTTGAAAAAACCGCCTAATAAAATATCCATTTCTTTAGTTCCTCTGTGTGAAGATCTGAACAAAAGTTTTTTTCTAAAGATGTCTGTGTTAGAGATCATTAATTACTTTTATTATTTATAAATTAAATATCAAATGAATTTTAATGATCTTTTTTCATCCATAACTAAAATTAAGGGTGTTGGTCCCGTTATTTCTAAAAAATTATCTGAAAAAGGTATTGATAATAAAATAGATCTATTTTTAAATTTACCAACGGGCGCAATTGATCGAAGCTTTTGTCCAAAATTAGATCAACTTGAAGTAGGAAAAATTTCTACTATTTTTGTTAGACCGTTAAAATATTATTTTCCTCGTTTTAGAAATTTGCCAAATAAAGTTGTTTGCAAGGATGAATATGGAAGTATTGATATAATTTTTTTTAATTCTAGGGAAAACTATATTAAGCAAATTTTACCATTAAATGAAGAGGTGATCATTAGTGGCAAAGTAGGTTTTTATAAAAATAAATTTCAAATTACCAATCCTGATTATGTTCAATCTATTGAGAAAGAAAAAGACATAACAAAAATTATGGCTAAATATCCATCCATCGCTGGTATTTCCCCAAAAACATTACAGAAAATTTATCAAGAAGAAATAAGCGCATTAAAACATCTTAACGAATGGCACAGAGCAGAATTTTTAGAAAAAATGAAATGGCCAACCTGGTATGAGGCAATTTACAATCTACACAATCCTACAAAAGTGCGTGACGT
>VTPF01000039.1 GCA_008638025.1 Pelagibacteraceae bacterium
TAATGAGCTTGCGCAATGGAAGTCAAAAAATGAGCAAATCGGAAGAATCTGATTTATCTAGAATTAATTTAACTGATGATGCAGATTTGATTTCTAAAAAAATTCAAAAAGCAAAAACGGATAGCGACCCCATCAATTCTGATATCTTAAATAGTAAAGATAGACCCGAAGCTAGAAATTTAATTAATATTTTTGCCGCCTTAAGCAACAAAAAAACAACAGAAATTATCGAGAATTGGGATGGAAAAATTTTTTCAGATTTTAAAAAACAATTAATTCAGTTACTCGTCGAAAAAATCTGTCCTATTGGAAAGGAAATAAAAAAATTAAAATTAAATGAGGATTTTTTAATTAAAATACTGGAAGATGGTAAAAATAAAGCAAATTTAGTTGCTAATAAAAATCTGAAAGAAATTAAACAAATAGTAGGATTATCAAAATGAAAACAAAATTTTTAGTAGTTGTTGATGGAAGTGATGAATTAAAAAATGCAATTTATTTTGCTGCAAATAGAGCTATTCACACTGACGGAAAACTTTCATTATTATACATAGTTGATCCAGCTATTGACGCTCAGTGGGCTAGGATAGAAAATTTAATTGAACAAGAAGCAACAAGCGAAGCAAAAAAAATATGCAGAGCTTGGTCACAGAAAATAAAAAAAAGATTTAATATAGAAAGTGAAATAATAATTAAAATTGGTGATCGTGCTGAGGAATTATTAAAGCTGGTAAAAGAAGACGCAAATATTCGTTTTTTGGTTTTGGCCTCCTCAGCTAATAATGAGAACCCAGGCCCACTAATTACAGCTTTAACTGGTAAAAAAATAAAAGATTTGTCTATACCTATTGTAATAGTGCCAGGAGCATTGAGTGAAAAAGAGATTGATTTAATTGCATAATTTGAAAGTTTCAATTCTAATTTAATTAGGTTAAAATGACAGAATCTTTAGGAATTTAATTATGATTAGTATTATCGATACACCAAACCCAGAGTCAAAAAAATTTGTTTTTGATTTTGATATTGTTGATTCTGGATCTAAAGAAATTAAATCTCTTACAGAATGTGACGGCATAGATTTTGCAAAAAAAATTTGGGAGACCGGTTATGCAGAATTAATTTATATTGATAAAGATTTTATTACTGTAAAAAAAAATAGCAATCAAAATTGGAATCAAATAAGTCAAAGTATACTAAATATTTTATTAAAAGAAGTTAGTCCCAGTTTCAAAAAGCTTTCTTTTGAAAAAGCTAATCAATTTAAAGATGAAATTTCTCAAAGGATAGAAGAAGTTTTAAATGAAAAAATAAGACCTGCCGTTGCAATGGACGGAGGAGACATTCAATTAAAATCTTACAAAGATGGTGTAGCCGAAGTCATGCTCAAGGGTAGTTGTGCTGGCTGTCCAAGTTCAATAGTCACCCTAAAACAAGGGGTTGAGCGAATGATTAAGCATTATGTTCCAGAAGTTAATTCGGTAACAGCTGTAAATTTAGACTAGATTAAATGAAAAATTTAAATTTTTTAAATTTTAAAAAAAAAATAGTATTTAAAATTAGCAAATTAATAGTCGTGACCAGCTTAATTTTTGTTAATTTTGTTCGTTACATTAATATTTTTGAAAAATTTAATAACGAGATTGTAGTTCGATCTAGAAAAAAGTTAGATAATCGTTTACGTCAGCATTATAATTTATCCTATGCAAAAGGAAGCGTGATAACAATTATTATTTTTATGATGTTATTTCGTTCAGGGTTTGAAAATAACAATCTAGCTAAATTCAATGAAGACAAATCTCTTATAGTTAATAATTATTCAAAAGAAGATGTATTAGCTATTGATCAAAATTTATTTGGTGGAAATGAAAAAATAGATAATTCAAAACCTAAGGAAAAAATGCCTGATTTTTCTGACAAGCAAATGTTGGGATTTGGTAATAATATTGACGCTAGAACAGTTATTAGTTTGTTTGAAGAAGAAAACTATAATTTAAAAGATATTAGAGATGGAAAAGCAGTTGAGCCTTTTTTCCTATCCAAGCTTCCGACGGGTATCGATAAAATTGACAATATTGTAGACAGAAAAAAATTATTTATAAGAGTTATTCTTCCTCTCATTATATATGAAAACAATCAAATAGAAGAAGACAGAGATTATTTGAATCAAATCTTAAGAGAAAAAAGTATAAGTGAGGAAGAAACTTTGTGGTTGGATAAAAAATTTATTGAGTACAAAGTAAATAATAAAAATATTGAGGAGCTTAAGATTAAAATGGATATAATTCCTCCATCTATAGCTTTGGCTCAAGCTGCGTATGAAAGTGGCTGGGGAACTTCAAGGTTTGCAATGGAAGGAAATTCATTATTTGGAGTTAGAACTTGGCAAAAAGGCAAGGGAATGGTGCCTTTAGATAGGGATGAGGAAGCTAGTTTTGAGGTAAAAACCTTTAAAATAATACGAGCATCCATCTCAGCATATAAAAAAAATCTCAATACTCATGCATCTTATAAAGAATTTAGAAGAGCACGCGCAGAGCAAAGAAATAATAGAAATAAAATTTCAGGCCTAGAGTTGGCAAAGTTTTTAGATAAATATTCTGAAATTGGATATGAATATGCAGATAGATTAAAAAAGATTATTGAACAAAATTCACTCACTGATTTTGATGATTCAATATTATCTAAAAAGAAAAAACCAAATATAGTTTAATCGTTAACCACAAATTGTCTTCCAAACCATCCCCAAGTTCCATCTGGTAGTTTCATTGTGCAATTAATTTTACCTCTTCTGGGCTTAAACTCCTCTTTTAAAATAATTCTAATCCAGTTATTTTCCAAAAAGGCAAGTTCACTACTTTTCCACTTTCCACCTTCATTTGTAAAACAATTTATATTTTTTACATCTTCTTCAAATTCAATTTCAATATTGGGGGGATTGTTATTATTGATTAATTTATCCTCTGGTTTAAAAAATTTAAAAGGTAATGGGCTCGTATTTATTACAAAATTAAATCTATCCATTTTTCCATAATCTTCATTAATTGGAAATCTAGGAAGTTCAAACAGATCTTCTTTTTTGTGAATAACTCCCGAATGTTGGCCAAATGCCATTAAGTAACCAAAATCTTTAATAGTTTTTTTTATTTCAAAACTGTATTCACCAAATGGGTATGAAAATATTTCAGGTATTGATCCTAATTCTTTTAAATAATCGTCATTTGATTGTTTAATATCTTTTTTTACCTCTTCTATATTTAATTTAACTAGATAATCATGACTAAAACTATGGGCACCGATAACCCCCAATTTAGAATTGTGTATTTCTCTTATTTGATCCCAATTCATATAATTAGGATGATTTACATTTATTTCACGAGTATTTACAAAAAGTAAGAATGGTATTTTTTTTTCTTTTAAAATAGGCCAAGCATTTTTATAGAAAGATAAAAAAGCGTCATCAATAGTAAGCAATATTTTTTTTTCTTTGTATTCTTTTTTTTCTATTAAAATTTTTTTTAATTCATTAATATCTAAAAAATCTAAATTGGTTTTTTTAATAAGATCAATTTGTTTTTTAAAATCATTAATTCTAACATTGGTGGTAGGATATTTGTTTTCATCAAATCTATGATACATTAGTGAAATAATACCTTTATCTTTATGTTGATCGGCCCAGCTTTTTAAAGGATGGAAAGTTACATAAAAAAGAAATATGTAAATAGTAAGCTTTATAAACATGCAAAATTTTATATCAGTTGATTCTACTCTTAACTCATTAGTTATTACATCAAATCTTGAAAAGAAGAAAACAATTCGTGTCTTAAATTATTCTAAAAGTGATAATTTTTCTAAAGATTTTCAAAAAATATTACATAAAAATAAAATTAATTTTTTGAACGCTGAATTACTATTAGTTAATTTGGGACCAGGGAGTTATGCCGGGATAAGAAATATTTTATCTAGTTTAAAAGTTTTTTCTATAATTTTTGGTATTAAGCTAGTTGGATTTACAAATAAATCTATAGGAAAGGTTTTTTGTATTAATAGAAAGTTAAAAAATTTAGTTATCATTTCTATTAATAATAAGTTTTTAAATTTATATAATTATAAAGATTTAAAAATCGAGGAATTTCAAGGTATTTTACAGACAAAAAAAGTAGTGTCGAATTTTAAATACAATGATATTTTTAAAAAAAATTTAGTTTCTTTTGAATATAATGCTAGTGATATTGAATTTCTTATACAAAATAAATTATTTATTAAAAAAAATTTAAGCCCTAAGTATTAAAAAAAAGTATGACCACTAAAACATCTCCATTTGCTATTAACCTAGAAAAAAAATGTATAGACAAGGGGTTAAGACTTACTGATCAAAGAAAAATAATTGTTAAATTACTTGAAGAAACAATTGTGGATACAAAGTTTCATCCTGATGTAGATGAATTACATAAAAGAGCTGTAATTATTGATAAAAAAATTAGTATTGCTACCGTATATCGAACAGTAAAACTTTTAGAGGAAGCAAATATAATTGATAAACATGAATTTAAAGAGGGCAAATCAAGATATGAGGCAGTAACAGAAACGCACCACGATCATTTGATAGATATTAATACTGGAGAAATTATTGAATTTGTAGATGAAGAAATTGAAAAACTAAAAAAAAAAATTGCAAACAAGCTTGGCTTTGATCTTGTGGATCATCGTCTTGAATTATATTGTAAAAAAAAGAAAAAATAATTGTCTAAAAAATTTGTCATAAAAACTTTTGGCTGTCAGATGAATGAATACGATTCAAATCGAATTTCTGATTTAATGGCCTCGATTGAGTATAAAAAAGTAAATGAAGTTGAAAGTGCAGACTGTTTTATATTTAATACTTGCCATATAAGAGAAAAAGCAACCCAAAAGGTTTACTCAGATATTGGTAAAATAAAAAAAATTTTTAAAGATAAAAAGCAAAAGCCAATTTTTGTATTGGCAGGTTGTGTAGCTCAAGCAGAGTCATCCATGGTTTTTGAAAAAAGTGATTTTGTTGATATTGTTGTTGGTCCCCAAGCTTATCATAAATTACCTAGTTTGATAAAAAATTATAATAGTAATAATAATAAAATTTTAAATACAGACTTGGATGTTTCAAATAAATTTGATTCTTTGGAAAATTATAAAAATTTAACTTCTAAAGTTTCTTCTTTTATTACTATTCAGGAGGGTTGTGATAAATTCTGTAAATTTTGTGTTGTTCCTTATACCAGAGGACCAGAATTTTCCAGAGATCCTGAACAAATAGTTAATGAAATTTCAAATCTTGTTAATAATGGAACTAGAGAAATTACTCTACTTGGACAGAATGTAAGTGGTTATAATAACAAAGGAATTAATCTTGCAAAATTAATTAATCAAATTGCTACGATCAAATCATTAAAAAGAATTAGATTTACCACATCTCATCCCAATGACTTTGACGAAGAGTTAATTGGTCTTTTTAATTATCAAGAGAAACTTATGCCACAACTTCATTTGCCAGTTCAATCAGGTTCAAATAAAATACTTAATCTTATGAATAGAAAGCATACTAGAGAGTTTTATTTAGAGCTTATTGATAAATTTAAAAATGCTAGAAATGATATTCAGTTTTCAAGTGATTTTATAATCGGTTATCCTGGTGAAACTGATAAAGATTTTGAAGAAACTTTGGATTTGATTGATAAGGTAAAATTTTCAAATTCATTTTCTTTTATTTATAGCCAAAGACCAGGCACTCCCGCCGTAGACTATATTCAGATTTCTAAAGAAATTGCCCAGAATAGGCTTGAAATCTTGCAGAATAAACTCTTTGATTTACAAATAAAACATAATGAAAGTAAAATTAATAAAGAAAACAAAGTGTTATTAGAAAACTTAACTTCCAAAGGAGATCAATTTTTTGGAAGGAATGAATATATGCAACCAGTATTTGTAGAAGGATCGGAGTATGTGCCAGGCGATGAGATTAATGTAACCATTTATTCATGTAATAAAAACAATTTATTTGGACTCGCAAAAAATTAATGAGCAAACTTTTAACTTCAAATGATTTATTGCAAATTTTAGACACTAAAAAAGATATAATTAGTATTCACATTAAGAATAATCACTCATTAGCTAAAATAAGTGGTATTTTTGATGAAAATTTTTCTACACTAGAAAAACTCTCTAAGACTAAGATAAATTTAAGGGGGAATTTAATTACCATCAAAGGAAATAAAAAAGATTCAGAAATAGTAGTAAGAACAATAGAAAATTTGTTGAAAAAATCTTTTGAAAAAAATGATTTTGAAGAAGATGATATAATTTCATTTTATAATTTACAATCACGTGATTTTTATAAAAACGATCAAATTAATAAAGACGAATTCATAGATAATAATTTTATTATTAAAACTCCCAAAAAGACCGTATATGCAAGAACTGAAAAACAAAAAAAATATTTAGAAATTCTCTCAAAATACAATATTATTTATGCATTGGGACC
>VTPF01000040.1 GCA_008638025.1 Pelagibacteraceae bacterium
TTTTTTTCAGGATTAATATTTGCTGATGCCGCTATTCCAATAGTCCCGGTACAAGCTGGTCCTAAGTCCGAAAGTATATCTCCAAATAAATTGGATGCAACTACCACATCAAACCATTCAGGGGTAAGAACAAATCTTGCAGCTAAAATATCAATATGAAATTGATCTGTTTTAATATCAGGATATTTTTTTTTCATTTCTTCAAATCTTTCATCCCAAAAAGGCATCGTAATAGAAATTCCATTTGATTTTGTGGCGCTTGTTACTTTTTTTCGCTTTGTATTTTTTGCAAGCTCAAATGCAAATTTAAGAACTCGGTCAACACCATGTCTTGACATAATTGTTTCTTGGATTGCTATTTCCCTATCTGTTCCGGCATACATTCTTCCACCAACTGAGGAATATTCACCTTCAGTGTTTTCTCGCACAATTAGCATATCAATATCTCCTGGTACTTTGTTTGCTAAAGGACACGGAACTCCTGGCATTAATTTTACAGGTCTTAAATTTATATACTGATCAAACTCTCGTCTAAACTTTAATAAAGATCCCCATAAAGAAATATGATCTGGCAGCTGGTCTGGCATTCCAACGGCTCCAAAAAAAATAGCATCATGCTTGCCAATCTGCTCTTTCCAATTATCCGGTAGCATTGTTCCATGCTTGGCATGATAATCGCAAGAAGCAAAATCAAATTCATCAAAATGAATTTTAAATTGATGCTGCTCAGCAACTTTTTTTAATACCCTAATCCCCTCTGGCGTAACCTCTTTACCTATGCCATCGCCAGCGATTGATGCAATTTTATATTCTTTCATAAGACGTTAAGGGATACTTAATTTTAAAAAACTATTCAATAAATTTTCTTAGATTAGGTTCAAAATAATTTGGTCCTTTCATTACTTTTCCACTATCATTGTAAATTGGTTTTCCATCGGCTCCTAATTTACTCATATTCGAAGCTTGAACCTCATCAAAACACTTATCTAAATCAATCCCAAATGCATGCCCCGCGCCATAAGTAACATAAAGAATATCCGTTAATGCATCAGCAACCTCTTTTAAATTCTTTTGCTCCAATGCAACTTTTAATTCATCTAGCTCTTCCTTTATTAATTCAAATCTCAAATTTTGTATTTTTGATTCAGGAAAAGCAGGTTCATTTTTAACTTCTTGGCCAAATGTTTGCATGAATGTTTTGACTTTGTTAAAATTGCTCATATATTTTTATTTTACATGAAATTTCTTTTAAGTTTTCTTTTTCTATTCTTTTTATCCACAGGTGCTTTTTCATTCGAAAACCCAAAAATCAGAATAGATAATTTTTTAATTCATAAATATGAAGTAACGATTAAAGAATTTGCTAATTATGCTGAAAAAAATAACTATACAACTTTAGCAGAAAAAACTGGAGGTGGTTATGAGTGGGGTGCTGGCTGGGAGAAACGAAAAGGATGGAATTATAAAACGCCGTTTGGAAAAAAACCAGAAAGTTTATTAGAACCCGCTGTTCATCTAAATAGATTTGAATCAGAAAATTATTGTAAATCTATCGGTGGACGGCTTCCAACTTTCGATGAATGGAAAAGTGCGGCTTACAAACAATCTCTTCCATCAACAGTGTTTCAACTAAATAAAGTTTATGCTTACCCAAGTGGAGACAAGGCTGAAAAAATGAATTCTCAGGGAATATTGTCTTATGACAAACATGTAGATGTTACTACTTTGCCAGAAGGAATAAATGGACTGGTTGCAATGGGTGGAAATGTCTGGGAATGGATCGCTAATAGCAAAGGAGATGAATCTTTAACGGCAGGTGCTTCATGGTGGTATGGGGGAAGCAAAACTAAAGAGTCTGGCGCACAATACAAACCATCTAATTTTTATGCAATTTATGTTGGCTTTAGATGTGCTTTTGATAAATAAACAAAAAATGAGCGATATAACTATTTATACTAAAGACTACTGTCCTTTTTGCATCAAAGCCAAATCTTTACTTGTATTAAAAAAAGTTAAATTTACTGAAATCAATCTTCATCAACATCCAGAGAAATTTGAAGAAATGATGAAAAAATCTAACGGGGCACAAACTGTTCCACAAATATTTTCTTCAGAAAAATATATAGGAGATTGTGATAAACTTTACGAACTGAATGCTCAGGGTAAGTTGGATCAGCTGTTGGGTATTTAATTAATGACCCTAATCTTTTTAAGTTTTTTCGCAGGTATTATTAGTTTTTTGTCTCCTTGCGTTCTTCCATTAATTCCCGGTTATCTTTCTTTTATTTGCGGAACTGATTTAGAGAATCTAAAAAAACAATCTAAATACTTTATAGTTAAAAAATCTGCTTTATTTGTATTAGGTTTTTCAATTATTTTTATTTTACTTGGTGCATCCTCTACTTTTTTCGGAACTTTTCTTTTAAAACAATCTCAAATTTTTTCTAATATAATTGCAATTATAATTATTTTTTTTGGGTTATATCTAACGGAAATTATTAATTTTAAATTTCTAAATAATGAATTTAAATTTTATATATCTAAATATTCTAATAACTTTTTCTTTCCTTTGATAGTTGGAATAGGATTTGCATTTGGTTGGACACCTTGCATAGGTCCTATTCTTGGATCTATTTTAGCTTTAGCGTCACTAAAAACAACTCTCCTTCAGGGTATTTTTCTGCTCATCACTTATTCTATAGGTCTTGGAATTCCCTTTATTTTAGCAGGCTACTATTTAGGCAACTTTTTGATGTTTTCGCAAAAAGCCAAAAAATATATAAAAAAAATTCAAAAGGGGGCAGGTATTATTTTAATTATTACTGGAATTTTAATTCTTAGCTCTAAATTACAAAGTATTGGTTTCTACTTATTGGAATTATTTCCTTTTTTAGGAAAATTAGGATAACCAAAAAATAAACATCCAATAACTTATCAATCCAGATAAAATTGTTAAAATAATATTTTTAAGAAAATATCCAACTATTATAGCTATAAAAAATGCTAAAATTTGTGGATGATTAATTGAAAGAAACAATCCTTGCTTATCCAAAAAAACTGCAGGAAAAATAATAGCAGGAAAGACAGCGGATGGAACATAAGTTAAAACTTTTTTTGTATTGTTGTTCAGCTTTTTTGGATTAATCAAAGCGATCATTGAAAATCTGGTAAGAAAAGTAACTATACCTGCAATCAAAATCCAGAGCCAAACCATTAGATATTTTTTTTAAAGTGATTGATAAAAAAATAAGAAATTGTTAATGCAACAAATGAAGAAACAATTATATAAATTTTATAAGGAAAATTATAAATTATCAAAGAACAAGTTCCGGAAACTAAAATAACTATTAAATGGTCTATTTTTCTTAGCTCGCTTACTATTAAAGCTAAAAAAGTTAGGGGAATAGTAAAAGTTAAGCCCAATTGTTCAGGAACAATATTGCCTAAAAAAATTCCAATTAAAGTTGAAAGTTGCCACAAAAACCACAATGTAAAACCAGAACCTAATAAATGAAAATGGCAATTGAATTTATTTTTATTTTTTTTTAAATATATAGATGACACACTGAAAGCCTGATCGGTCATTAAATAACTAAGTAAAATTCTCCATTGTAAATTTAATTTACTTAAATGCTGAGAAAGAACAGCACCGTACAATAAATGTCTAGAATTAATAGCTGCAACAGAACTAATGATCACCCATGGTGATGCACCTGTAAAAAATAACTGGGCAAATGCAATTTGAGAAGAGCCAGCAAAAATTATAAATGACATTACAAATGTCATTAAAGGTGTAAAACCCATTTCGGTTCCAATAACTCCATAAATTATTCCGAAAGGAACCACCGGTATGGTCAATGGTAGTACGTCCAAAAAACCTTTTTGAAATATTGTTAAATTTTTCACTAAATTAGATTATACTGATACTCTCTTGCTTTTGTAACTTCCTTGGGAAGATTTAATTCTACATCATCGAGAGTAATAACCTGATCTTTTTTAATTTCTTTTTTGACAATAGCGCCATCGGAAAGACCTAGTGCTAATATTTTTTCTTCCTTTGACTTCTGCGCAGTCACTAATCTTCCTCTTGCGCAAAAACCACCCTCTCCATCTAATTTTTCCCCAATTTTCAAATCTTTTTTTGCATAAGAAGCAACGTCAGCATTATAATATTTTGTAAAACCAGTAGCTTTTTGATCTAGAGCAATGGAATACATGGATTGGGCCAATTCTAAACCAATATAATGATAAGGTCTCCATATGGCAGAGTAGGTTCCTGTTTTGTCAGTAACCATTCCATAATCACTAAAACAATTTTTTACATATTGATTTTGCGCTTTAATGACAATGTATACCCCCCATCGCAAATCATTAGGTATGTCGTTTTGATTTAAATTAATACTAGAAATAACTTCTACTTGTCCCTCATAATCTATTAAACCACCTTCTTTTTTAGGTATCAATTTTTTTGCAATATCATAAACACCAACTGCAGGGAAAGTCAGACCATTACTTGGGCACTTCAAATTAGTGGCATTACTAACAGCTGCCATTTCTATTGCGCTTTTATCACCACATAAAAAAGAGTTGAACATTTTTGGATTCATTCCAGATTCTTTTTCTGCTCTTTCTTTGTTTAATCCATAATAGCCCCAAACTGTATCGGGTGTAGAATATTCAAAAGTGGGATGGTATTTTGTGCCTTTGCCTGCACAAGTAACATCAAAACCATTTAATCTTGCCCATTCTACTTGCTCGACGATTAAAGATGGTTGATCACCATAAGCCATGGAACAAATAACATTATTATCACGAGCCAAATCAGATAAGTATTTTCCACAAGTAACATCAGCTTCTACGTTTACTAAAATAATATGTTTTTTCTTTCTAATAATTTTAGCCGCGTGAACAGTTCCAATAATTGGATTTCCTGTTGCTTCAATAAAAATATCAATATCCCTATCTATTACTTCATCCAAAGAGTTTGCAAAATTTATACTATCAACTGTTTTTTGAGTTAATCCGCTATTAAGACAATTTTTTTTTGCATTTTCAATTTTTAGATCGACTATTGTGTCAATTTTAATTTTTTTAAGTTGATTAAATTGAGACAAGAACATGGAGATAAATTTTCCACATCCAATAAAAGCAATAGAGATATCTTTGTTATAATCTTCTAACTTCGTAAAAAGATACATAATGATAAGTTACTTTGTTAACCAGCCAACTTTTCTTGGGATGTTTCAAAAGCAGAGGGTGGTAATCCATTTTTCCATGGAAGGTCTACTGGATAATCTTTGACCAAACAATCATCTGGTAAACACTGAATAGGATCAAATTGTCGGTGTGCTATATATTCTTTTCTTTTAAATCGCTGAATGTGGTTACTGACCGCGCACAAACTCAGGTAAACACTCACTCGATTAAAAGGTGATAAATTACTTCCAGAACAATGCACTAAACAACTGTGGAATAAAATCATGGACCCAGCGGGACCTTTGGGACTTACCATTCCTCCATTTTGTCCACCTGCTCTGTCAACTAATTCACTTATAAGTTTATTGTCTAATGTCCAAAGTGGATAACTGGTTGTGCTGGTATCGTGCTTGGCATCAATAACTCCTCGTTTATGCGAACCTGGAATAAAAATCAGAGGACCGTTAAACTCCGTTACATCATCTAAAAAAATTGCAACATTCATTGCTCTTTCTGTGGGCATAAGATCATCGTTTTTCCAAGTTCCATAATCTTGGTGCCATTGCCACACATCTCCATCAAAAGCCATTTTTCCATTAATTTTAAATTGATGCATATAAAGTTTCTCGCCAAGCAAATCTTCAACTGGCTTTACCATTCTAGGATGTCTTGCAAGCTTAGCAAAAGGCTCGCTATACATATGGGCAGCAAAATTAGTTCTTACAGAATCTGAGCCTTTTTCTCTAATATTATATTCTTCTCTTCTTTCATAAAGTTTGGGTACTTCATTAACTAATGTTTTTGTTTCTTCTGAAGAAAAAAGTTTGGGGAAAAAAAGATATCCATCTTTATCAAATTGTTTTAATTGCTCATCTGTTAAATGCATATTTCCCCCTTAATAAATGTTATCTTAATATTTTTTTTGATGATAAAAAAATACCAAAAATAATAAATAAAGCACCATAAAAATGGTAATTCGCAAATTTCTCACCCAATAAAAAAATTGCCATTAATGCACTAAACACGGGCATTAAGTGTAAAAAAATGCCTGCTCGATTTGGCCCAATTAATAAAACAGCACCATTCCAGAAAATATAAGCACCAATCCCAGCAAATACAACAACGTATCCTATGGTTAAAATAACGGGAACATTTAAATTAAGATATTGCCCATTTATTATTTCAACAAAATACATGGGAGCTAAAAAAAGAACGCCAATAGTAATTAACGTTTGCAATAAAACAAAAGGTTTTAAATTAATTTTTTTTTCTTTCA
>VTPF01000041.1 GCA_008638025.1 Pelagibacteraceae bacterium
CTACAGGAGCTAAATTATACATAGTGTAAAATGTAGCTACCTCATAAACCTTTATGTAAGGAACTTCCAATAACTCAGCAATATACTTTATCGCAATTAACGGTATCCAACCTCCATTTTGTTTTTGAGCCAAATAAAGTAATGGCATAATTGCACTTTTTTTTCTATTAGTTGGATATTTTTTTAATATCTCATCTTTTTTTTTTAAATTTTCAGTAGAAAAAATAAATGTAGTTGGCTGATTTTTTGCAACATGTTTTCCACTCATCGGTCTACTTCTCCAAATACAATATCCATGGAGCCCAAAACAGCTGGGACATCTGCTAACATATGTCCTTTGATCATATAATTCATAGCCTGGAGATGAGTAAATCCCGGAGCTTTAATTTTGCATCTGTAGGGCTTATTAGATCCATCAGCAATTAGATAAACGCCAAATTCTCCCTTAGGGGCCTCAACAGCTGAATAAACCTCACCTTTTGGAACATGGTAACCTTCTGTATATAATTTAAAATGATTAATAAGTGCCTCCATACTTATCTTCATATCTCTTCTTTTTGGTGGTCCTACTTTTGTATCCAGTGTCATTATTGGACCTTTTGGCAATTTATCTATCGCTTGCATAATAATAGATACACTTTCTCTCATTTCTTCTATTCTGCATAAATATCGGTCGTAACAGTCTCCATTTTTTCCAACTGGAATTTTAAAATTTAAATCTGGATAACATTCATATGGATTTGATTTTCTCAAGTCCCAAGGAACACCCGAACCTCTTAACATCACTCCAGAAAATCCATGATCAAGCGCCTCTTGTTTTGATACTATTCCAATATTTACATTTCTTTGCTTAAATATTCGATTATCAGTAAGCAAAGTTTCTAGGTCATCAATAACTTTTGGAAATTTTTTACAAAAATCGTAAATGTCATCTGCCAAACCACTTGGAAGATCAATGTGCACACCCCCTGGTCTAAAATAATTAGCATGAAGTCTGGACCCAGATACTCTTTCATAAAAAACCATTAACTTTTCTCGTTCCTCAAATCCCCATAGTGAAGGCGTTAAAGCACCAACATCTAAAGCTTGAGTAGTTATATTTAGAATGTGACTTAAAATTCTTCCGATCTCACAAAAAATAACTCTGATGTACTGGGCTCGTAATGGTACTTCAATTTTTAAAAGTTTCTCTACTGCTAAGGCAAAGGCATGCTCCTGATTCATTGGTGCCACATAGTCCAATCTGTCAAAATAAGGAATTGCTTGTGTATACGTCTTATGCTCAATAAGTTTTTCAGTTCCTCTATGCAAAAGTCCTATATGAGGATCTGCTCGCTCTATAACTTCTCCATCCAATTCTAAAATCAATCTAAGAACACCGTGAGCAGCTGGATGCTGAGGGCCAAAATTTAAATTCATTGTTTTTGTGTGTTTGGTCATTTTAATTCTTTTCTAATTTATCTTGTTCTTTTTTAATATAATCAGAGCCGTCCCAAGGGCTTTCAAAGTCAAAATCTCTATAGTCTTGAGCTAATTTAACTGGTTCATAAATAACTTTTTGATGTTCAGCGCTATATCTAACTTCCTTGTATCCAGTTAACGGAAAATCTTTTCTTAATGGATAACCCTCAAACTCATAATCAGTTAATATTCTTCTAAGATCTGGATGATCGGCAAATTTTATTCCATACATATCAAATACTTCTCTTTCTTGCCAATTAGCAGAAGGAAAAATAGATGTAAGCGTAGGTACGATTTCATTCTCGTCAATACAAATTTTAATCGATATTCTTAAATTATTTTCATGACTTAATAATAAATAAATAACTTCAAACCTTTTGTTTTTTTGAGGATAATCAACACCAGCAATATCAATTAATTGTCTAAATTTAAAATGAGAATCACGTTTTAAAATATCAATATTTTTGATTAAATTTTCTTTATTACAATTTAATATTAAATTATCGTGGATTAACTCTATGCTATTAATTTTAAATTCTTTATTTTCTAAAATTATCTTTTTTAAATTTAAGTAAATATCTGACATTTTATCTTTGAAGACTACCTTCTCTTCTTATTTTTTTTTGAAGTTGCAAAATTCCATAAAGCAAAGCTTCTGCTGAAGGAGGACATCCTGGAACATATATATCTACTGGAACTATTCGATCACAACCTCTTACAACAGAATAAGAGTAATGATAATAACCTCCCCCATTAGCGCAGCTTCCCATCGATATAACATATCTTGGCTCTGGCATTTGATCGTAAACTTTTCGCAAAGCAGGGGCCATTTTATTTGTCAAAGTTCCTGCTACAATCATTACATCTGATTGTCTTGGTGAAGCTCTTGGTGCAGCCCCAAATCGTTCAAGATCATACCTGGGCATTGAAGTTTGCATCATTTCAACCGCACAACAAGCAAGCCCAAAAGTCATCCAATGCAAGGAACCAGTTCTTGCCCAATTAATTAATTGATTGCTTGCAATAGTTACAAATCCTTTTTTTGTGAATTCTTCAGCAACTTCTTTAAACTCCTGAGGTATTTTATCTAATTTTTCAGAAACCATTATTCCCAATCCAAAGCTCCCTTTTTCCACTCATAAATAAAACCAACAGTTAAAACTGTTAAAAATATCATCATACTCCAAAAACCCAGAGCTCCTATTTTTCCCAGAGAAACAGCCCAGGGAAATAAAAAAGCAACCTCTAAATCAAAAATAATAAAAAGAATTGCAACTAGGTAAAAACGAACATCAAATTTCATTCTAGAGTCTGAAAATGCTTCAAATCCACATTCATATGCAGATAGCTTTTCTGTGTCCGGATTGCTGGGGGAGAATAAAAAATTTACGACTATAAAACCAAAGCCAAGACCAACAGAAATGAATAAAAAAATTAAAATTGTCGCATAATCTCTTAAAAATTCTGTTTCCATAGCCGAAGTCTATACACTTAAATTAACACCATATAAATAAGCGATTTTAACATTTGTTAACAAAAAAATAGCGAAAAACTTAATTAATTTATAAATTTTTTCCAATTTATAATAAGTTTTTTATTTTTTTTGATAGCTTTGAACAAAAAGGTAGCCATCGGGATATTTTTAGATCCCAAGATTCTAATTAACTGAGATCCAACATCAAGAATTAGCTCAGCTCCTTCAACTGTAATACCTTTCATAAGATTGTTAACTATTTTTTTATATAAAAAACCTTTTCCTAAAAAATAACCCATCCTACTATTTCTGCCGCCTAATGCGCTAACATAAAGATCACCGGCACCCGCTGGACCCATAACAGTTGAGATTTTCCCATGAAATTTTTTTACAATTATATTCATTTCTTTTAAAGACTGTTCAAACAAAGCTGATGCTGCATTAAAGTAGCAGTCACCAGAATTTTTAGCACCATAACCAGATTGACCAGCAGCAGCTCCTATAATAGTGGCATAAATATTTTTGGTAGCAGCACAAATTTCAGCTCCTTTAATATCTGATGTTAATGCAGGATGATAGTATTGGTTTTCTAAAATTTTTTTTACAATTTTTGCATCATTAATATTTGAACTTGCCAAAACAGTTCTTGTATGTATTTTTTTTATTAGCTCTCCTGCTAAACAAGGTCCCGCAGCACTTACGATTTTTTTGCAAGAAGTATTTCTCTTAAAATATTCACTAATTGTGCAAATTGTTTTTTTCTCTTTCTTAAGACCCTTGGTTAATATTAAAATGGGACAACTTTTTTTTATTTCATTTAATTGATTTGATGCCCAAACAATACCATTTGAATTTACGCCAATAATTATTAAAGAAAAATTAAACAAAGCAACATCTTCAAGCTTGTTATGAAAAGAAATCTTTTTTGAAAAATCTACATTTGCATTATTATACTTTATGCTTCTATTTTTTTTTGCTAATTTAATTTTTTTTAAATCAAAAGGACTACCGACTACAAAAACTCTTTTTTTATTTTGATCTAGCAAGCTAATATATGCTGTACTTGCAACTCCAAAACCTAGAACCAAAATATTTTGCATATATAAATATATTTTCTATATTTTTAAATTTAGATAATTGTATTTAATTGTATTTAAAAGAAATATGCAAGTAAATGGTGCCCCCTGCCTGATTCGAACAGGCCACCTACTGATTACAAATCAGTTGCTCTACCAAATGAGCTAAGGGGGCAATGAATGAAGGTTTTTACATAATTAATTATATGAAAACAACAGAAAATAATTTTAATTAAATGATAACTTTTGTTTTTTGATTGATAATCAGAACAGATCCAATCATTAAAATAGGTAAGCCAATCAATAAATTATTTGACCATTCTAAATTTTCAAAAATTGTAGAAATCAATAAAGCCAAAACTGGCATCACAACCCCTACATAACCAGCCCTACCTGGACCAATGTTATCTACCAACATTAAGTATATACAAAAAGCTAAAACGGTTCCAAATACAGATAGATAAATAAGCGCCAGTATATATTCCGAAGTCAGCTCTAATATAATTTCTGCCCCGGATACTTTAGCAGCAATTAAAGTAAATATACTTCCATACATCATTCCATAGGCAATAGACGGAAATAAAGGAAACTTTTTGTTCGAATTTCTTTTGTGAATCATATTACCGAAAGACCAGAATAAAGTAGCAACAAACGAAAAGGCTATACCAATATGTTCATAATTATTTAAGTCAAAATATAAGATTTCGTTATTAAAAATTACAAAAATTCCAATGAAGCCTAGCAAAGCAGCAAACAAAGTATTGTAGGAAGCATTTTTTTTAAAAAAAATTTTTTCGCCAACAATATTAAAAACAAGATTCATTGAAAAAGCTACACACACGATACCGCTAATCAAATATGTGTTTGCTAAATAAAAAAAGATATAATTAAATGAAAAAAGACACGCTCCCAAAATAGCAAACCAGAAATGGTGGGATAAAGAAAATTTAAGAGATTTTTTCTGAATAAGTAAAATACTAAATAGGACAAAACAAGAAAGAGCAATTCTATAAAAGACTGAGATTATAGGGTCTACATAACCAAGTTGAAATTTGATTATATACCATGTGGGGGCCCAGCATAAAAGCGTACCAATGAATAAAATAGCATTTTTCATTATTTTAAATTATTAAATATGTATTATTTTAAAATTAAGTAAAATTATATTTATCTAAAAAAACTGATATAAGAATCACAGATGAGTCACAAATACTCCATAAACGATATTTTAGATGCTGTTCAGACTATAAATCCGATAAAAAAAAGTAATAAAAAATTTGCAAATGAGGAAATTTTAGACGCTGTCAAAGAATTATACCAAAGCAACCAAATTGAAAAAAGAGCAGAACCAAAAAAACCTGAAGTTGTGCCAACGAATATATATTTAAAGAAAAATTTTAAAGTTAAAACAAAGATTGAAAAAAAGAAAAAGATTTTTACAAGTCCTCTTTTGCTCACAAATATTATTAAATACGAACCTATTAAAAGCAAAGCCCTTTTTTTAAAAAAGTTGCATAATTCAAATTTAAAAATTATTGCTATGAAAATAACAACCCAGGCAAGTAAATGATAATTAATTGCAAATGTGGAAAATATCAGTTTGATGTTAAAAAATCTGATATCGGTTTAAAAGGAAGGGAAGTTCAATGTGGAATTTGTAATGAAAAATGGTTCCATGGAAGTTCAGCTGACAAACCTGCAAATTATCAACAAGCCAAGTCAGCAGATTCTTATAAAACTCCATTATTACATAAATTTATATTTTTATTAATTACCTTTATAACGCTCATTGGTTTTTTTGATTTAATAAAGAATTTTTTGGTTAAAACAATTCCAGTATTTCAAGATTATTTTATCCTCAAACAAGCAATAATTCTCAAACTTATTACTCTCATCCAATAAAATTTCTCAATGGAAGAAATTATAAAAATTGCAGCAAAAACAAAATCTTTTGGTATCAGGGGAAATGCGAAATATCAATTTGCTTTAAAAAATAAAAATTGTGGTGATCATATAAAAATTGAATTTGATTTAATAAATGAAAAGATTTTTAATTTTAGATATGAAGGTGAAACTTGTATTTATTGCCAAGCATCAGCAGCCTTATTAGCAAAAAATCTTAATAAATTAACATTGCAAAAATTATTTAGCTTAAAAAAACAAATATATGACTATTTTGATAATAAATTTAAAAAAGAAAACTTAGAACTATTTGATTTCAAGCAATTGTTAAAAAAAAATCATAATACAAGAAAAGAATGTATAGCCTTGCCATTGAATGCTATTTTAAATTCTTTAGAAAAAAATGATAATTAATAAAATCAAAAACAAAGGCGATGAAATATCGGTCTTGGAGGGAACT
>VTPF01000042.1 GCA_008638025.1 Pelagibacteraceae bacterium
CAATAATTTTATCACAAGCTTTGGTAATTGCGCTTCCACCAACTGCTAAAGATCTGGAACCATACGTTCCCATACCAAAAGGACCTTTGTCAGTATCACCATGGACTAAATCTATATTAGCCATCGGCACACCTAACTTATCGGAAACAATTTGAGCAAAAGTAGTAGCATGACCTTGGCCGTGACTATGAGCTCCAGTAAACACAGAAATATTTCCTGTAGCATTAAATCTTACTTCCGCAGACTCCCACAACCCTACTCCCGCACCAATAGACATGACAACGGATGATGGCGCAATTCCACAAGCTTCAATATAAGTTGAAAAGCCAATTCCTCGTAATTTTCCTTTTGCAGCAGATTCTGCTTTTCTCTTTTCAAAACCTTTATAATCAGCAAGATCTAAAGCTTTATTAAAATGAGCGTGATAATCTCCTGAATCAATATTGTGCACTAAACACTGTTGATGTGGAAATTTAGAAATGAAATTTTTCTTTCTAAATTCTGCTCGGTCTATTCCCATTTCTCTAGCTGCCTGATCCATAATTCTCTCAATCATATAGGTCGCTTCTGGTCTGCCTGCGCCACGATAAGCATCTACAGGCGCTGTGTTAGTGAAGACTGCTTTCACATTGCAATATGCAGCTGGAATATCATACAGACCCAAAATTAAAGGTGCATATAAGTAAGTTGGTGTAACCGTAGCAAATAAAGATCCATATCCTCCTAGATTTGCAATCGTGTTCACTCTCAAACCAATGACTTTACCATCTTTTTGAACTGCCAGTTCTGCCTCAGTAATATGATCTCTTCCATGACAATCTGAAAGAAAAGAGTCTGTTCTTTCACAAACCCATTTTACAGGTTTTCCTAATTTTTTAGCTGCCCAAGCAACCACTACATCTTCTGCATAAGGATAAATTTTAGAGCCAAATCCTCCTCCAACATCAGGAGCTACCACTCTAAATTTGTGTTCTGGATGAACTCCATTAAAAGCGGAAATCACTAATCGGGTCAAATGAGGGTTTTGACTAGTAGTATATAAAGTAAGATCATCACTAGAAGAATTATAATCTCCAATAGAGGCTCTTGGTTCCATTGCGTTTGGAACTAAACGATTATTATTGAGATTTAATTTAACTATTCTATCCGCTTTTGCAAAAGCTTCATCCGTTTTAGTTCTGTCTCCCAATTCCCAATCAAAACATAAATTTTTATCAATGCCTTCATAAATTGGCTCTGAACTCATTGCGCTTGCAGTACTGACCACTGCCTTCAATACCTTATAATCAACGCTGACCAGCTCGGCAGCATTTTTTGCTTCTTCTAAAGATTCTGCAATAACCACTGCAACATGATCACCAACATAATTGACTTGATCGTGTGCTAACGGTGGATGGGCTGGCAATTTCATATCAGTTCCATCTTTACTTACAATTTTCCATCCAGCTATTAGCCCGCCAATTTTATCCTTAACAATATCTTCGCCGGTAAGAATAGCTACCACTCCTGGAGCTTTTAACGCTTTGCTAGTTTCTACTTTTTTAATTTTAGCTCTTGCATGTGGAGATCTAATAAAGAAAGCATAGGTTTGTCCGTGCAATGTAATATCAGCTGTATATCTTCCTTTACCTGTAATAAATTTCTTATCTTCTGTTCTCTCAACTCTTGATCCAATCATGCTACTAGCCATTCTTTATTTCCTCCTATGAATTCTTTGCAGCTTCTTTAACTGCTGCAACAATATTTTGATAACCTGTACAACGACAAATATTTCCTTCTAACCAATCCCTAATTTCTTCATCACTAGGATTTTTATTATTTTTTAGCAAATCTACAGAGCTCATAATCATACCGGGAGTACAAAAACCACATTGTAATCCGTGATGCTTTTTAAATGCAGCTTGCATAGGATGAAGCTCACCATTAGTGGACAATCCTTCGATCGTGGTAACTTTGGACCCATCAATATCCGCAACTAATAAAGTGCAACTTTTAACTGACTTACCATCCACATGAACCACGCAAGCGCCACACTGACTGGTGTCACATCCCACATGCGTGCCTGTTAAATTTAGTTGATCTCTTACAAAACTTGATAAAAGAACGTTATCATCCACGTTCTTGGTAACTTTTTTACCATTAACTTCTAATGTAACTGTTTTCATTTTCTTTCCCCCGAAAGTAAAATTACTCTTATGCTAACTGAATAAAAAAAATTATTCAAGTACAGCAAATTTAAATTTCGCTTTTAAGTTGTTTTATTGATTTAGATAAATGAGCAATACCGCAATTACAGAAATTGCTATCAGCCAGTATAAATATTTTGTTGCTGATCCTTTTTTTTCTACTGCTAAATTTGAAATTATCTCATCTCTTTTATCTTCAGGAGTTACTAATTCTGAAAATTTACCAAAAAAAATATCTGCCATTTTCTTTGCAGTCATATCAATCAGTCTTGATCCTACTTGTGCAATTTTTCCTCCTACATTGGCATCAACGGTATAAGAAAGTGTTGTAATTCCATTATTTTCTACTAGCTCCACATAAGCTTCTCCTGATGCAAATCCCACTGGAGAATTACCTTGGCCAACAATTTTATAATTATTAGGAGGATTTAAGTCTTTTAATTCCACTTCACCCGTAAAGCTGGCATTGAATGGACCAATTTTATTGGTAGCAGTTGCAGTAAAACTTGTTTCTGAATTTTTTATAAACTCATCACATCCTGGAATACATTGTTGTAATATTTCTGAATTGTTTAATGCTTCCCATACGGTTTGTTTGTTTGCAGGAATTTGATACGAACCTGTAAGTTTCATAAATTTAGTATATAATAAGTAGAATGAATGATGAAACAAAAAAAGAGATTCAGTCTGCAGCGTTTGAAAGATTGATGCATCATTTGCAAAACAGAAAAGATGTTCAGAATATTGATCTAATGAATCTTGCTGGCTTTTGCAGAAATTGTTTATCGAGATGGTATCGAGAAGAAGCTGAGAAAAAAGGAATTTCTATTTCTGATCCAGACGCCAGAAAACATGTCTACGGTATGAGCTACGAAACCTGGAAAGAAAAACACCAAAAGTAATTTATTTTTCGTTCAATCTTGGAATTAAATTAATGAAATTGCAAGGTTCAAATCTAGAGTCTAATTGAAATTTAAGAATATTTTCCCAAGCATCGGTAACTGCTCCGCTCGAACCTGGTAAAGCAAATATATAAGTACCCTTGCATAAGATTGCCATGGCTCTAGATTGAATCGTAGAAGTTCCAATTTTCTTATAACTAATTAATCTAAATAATTCTCCGAACCCTGGTATGTCTTTATCTTTAATTTCATCTAACACTTCTGGAGTTGTGTCTCTTCCTGTTAAACCGGTACCACCTGTTGTAATAATCACTCCCACCTTTTCATCAGCGCACCAATCCAATAATATTTTTTTAATATCCTCTTTATTATCTTTCACTATTTGTTTGTGAGATAGACCATGGCCTTTTTCTATAACTTTTTTCGATAAAATATTACCGGAGGTATCTGTTTCTTCAGTTCTGGTATCTGAGATAGTTAAAACAGAAATGTTAATGGCTCTAAATTCTTTTTGACTATTTATTGTCATATATAAAACAAACTACACTAGAGATTAAAATTTAGGTAGATCTATTAATAAAATTTCACAATCTTCTTTGGCAGATATTACAACCTTTTTTGTATTGGTAATTTCTGCTCCATCCCCTTTATTGAGCTGAACATCATCAATTAAAAAACTTCCATAAGAACACAAAGCATAAGCTTGTGTTTTAATTGGTTGTTTTAATTTAATTCCTTTGTCAATTCTTCCTGCATAAATCACTGCATCTTGGTAAATTTTTAAACTATCTTGATTAGGATGATCAAACCCAGTAACTAACGGCTTGAGTTGATCCGTTACTGGTTCTTTTGGAAATTGTTTTGCTTCCCATCTTGGTTGTACGTTTTTTTTATTGGGAAACATCCATATTTGATAAAGATTAGTTTCTTCATTTTCTAAATTAAATTCAGAATGAACTACTCCACTGCCAGCAGACATTACCTGCACATCTCCTGCTTCTGTTCTCCCTTCATTTCCCATATCATCTTTATGAGTAATCGCTCCTTTTCTCACGTAAGTGATAATTTCCATATTATCATGAGGATGTGGTGCAAAACCTTTGTGGGGGGCAATAATATCATCATTGATAACGCGCATAGGCCCAAAATGAATTCTTTCTGGGTTGTGATAACTAGCAAAGCTAAAATGGTGCTTGGCCTGTAGCCAACCGTGATCAGCTCCACCTAGTTGATTATAGCTAATTTTATTAATCATAATTTAATATGTTGCCTCTTTAATTAATCATTAATAATCTTATTGCAAGGCAGTTTATGATTTTTCTTTCCATACTATTTTTTATAACTTCCATTCTTTATTCGAGCGTAGGATTTGGTGGTGGATCTACTTATTTAGCTTTATTATTATTATGGAATATTCCTTATACTATTTTTCCTATAATCGCCCTGGTTTGTAATATTGCCGTCGTATCTGGAAATTCAATTAATTATATTCGTCACGGTCACTTTAATATCAAATTACTTGCACCCTATTTACTTGGCTCTATTCCCTTTGCCTACCTTGGTGGATCCCTGGTAATAGAAAAGCATATTTTTGAAATTATTTTATTTATTGTTCTTTTGATTGCAGGAATTTTATTATTACTAAATTTTAAATTTTATGGTGATGAAACCAAACCTTTTAAAAATATTCCACTTTATATTTCAACTACCATTGGTTCCATTTTAGGATTGGTTTCTGGAATTGTGGGTATCGGAGGTGGAATTTTTTTAGGTCCTATCCTTTTTTTACTGCAAGCAGGCAAACCTCGTGATATTGCAACGAGCGCATCTCTTTTTATTTTAATTAATTCTATATCGGGGGTGATTGGCCAATTTCAAAAAAATCATGTAGCTGCAGAAATTCTAGATTATTGGTTTTTAATTGTTTGTGTAATTATAGGTGGTCAAATTGGTAATTATTTGAATCTTAAAATTCTACCATCAAAAATTTTAGCAGCGCTCACAGCTATTCTGGTGCTATTTGTTGCGCTAAGGATGGGAATTAGGATTTTTTAAGCTAGAGATTTTTCTCGAACAGCTCTGGAAGCTTCTTTAGATACTGAAGCTTGTTCTTTTGATTGAACAGACTTTAACGCTTTAACGGAACGAACATATAAAATCGACACTAATAAAAATGCGATCAAATAAGATCCCCAAACAAACAATGCGTAACCACCCATATTTAAAAATTCAATCATAAACACTTATAACTATTTTCCTGCACTTTTTGCAACATAAAAAGATACAGCGTCAATCTCTTTAGGTGTTAATAAACCCGACTCTCCGAATGCTGGCATTAAATTTATGCCTTCTGTAACAACTTTTTTTACTTGATCCATTGTTGGCTTTAATTCGTCTAGAACAGGTCCAACAGCACCAGTTGCTCCAGCTGCTTTTAGGGTATGGCAGGTCATACACATACCTTTGCCATTAAATATTTCTTTACCTTCTGACATTAAGTCGGCTTTCACCGAAAATGTCAGAAAGTTAAAAAATAAAAATATTAAAAAAGCTTTCTTAAGCAACGTCAATAGTTACGCTGTGGTCTTTCCAACCGTTATGCAAATAGCCTCTGTGATTTTCCATTCTCAACTCAGGTTGAGTTTTGCTACCAGCAGTAGCTCTACTTGCTATGTTGTAAGTTCCTGGCTTTAGATTAAGCTCTATAGCAAACTGTCTCCAAGCAAATTTACCTAGATCTGGTCCTACTAGATTAGCTTTTTTCCAAGTTTTTCCAAAATCAGTTGAAATTTCAACTTTGGATACAGATTCCATTCCACCCATAGCAACTCCTGTAACTACTACGTTACCTGAAGCAATTTTTCCGCTATCGTCATTTGGTTTAGTGATCCAAGACTTAACAGGCATCTCCCAACATGAAGCAAACTCAGGAGAACCTTTTTTTCCAATTGGGTAAACTCTGTAACTAGATTTCATAAATCTAACTCCAGACTCAGCCTTAGTAAAAGCAAGTTTGTTTAAATGCTTAACGTTGTTAATTCCAAAATAACCAGGAGTCACTAATCGTAATGGTGCTCCATGAACATTCGGTAAATCAACTCCGTTCATCTCCCATGCTAAAATTGCATCTTTATAAGCTGCT
>VTPF01000043.1 GCA_008638025.1 Pelagibacteraceae bacterium
TATACGCACCACCAGTAAGATAAGTTTATCTTAAGAATAAAAGGGCCAAATTAATTTTTGGCCCTTTTTTATTAGTTTACGAGATGAAAAAACTATCTAATTTTAAAAATACGTTAAGTAAAAACTTACAATGGGGAAATTTTTTACCTCAATTTTTTCTATTATTTTTTTTTTTCCTTTTAATCTTTTATTTTACAAGAAATGCTCAGGTAAATCTTTTAGCTAGAAATATTACATCTGGTTTTGATTTTTTAAGTACAAATTCTGGGTTTGATGTTCAGTTCAGTCTTATAGCCTATGATGGCTCCTTTAGTTTTGGTAGAGCTTATTTAGTTGGATTATTAAATACTCTATTAGTATCATTCTTTGGTGTTATTTTCGCTTCTATTCTTGGTTTTATTGTTGGTATTTCTAGGCTTTCTGAGAATTTATTGTTGTCAAAACTTTCTCTTTTCTATGTAGAACTATTCAGAAATTTGCCACTAATTCTACAGATATTTTTTTGGTATTTCGTAGTTCTTAGAAATTTGCCCAGTACAGAGAAAAGTTTAATTTTATTAGATTTTTTAATTATTAACGTTCAAGGATTTTACTTTCCAAAATTTATTTTTACAAATTTTCAATTTATTGTGTATGGAATTATTTTTGCAATATTAACTATTTTACTAATAAAATATTATTCTAATAAAATGTTTTACAATACAGGTAAATATTTACCTGTTTTCAAATTATCTTTAATTTTTTTAATATTATTTCCTCTGTTTTTTTCTTTTTTGGGAAGTGTCGGTTTAAAATTTGAACAAGCAAAATTAATTCAAAATTTTGGTATTTTTAACTACGTTGGCGGTGTTAAATTAGTTCCAGAGTTCTTAGCTTTGCTTTTTGCGCTTTCTTTGTACACATCAGCATTTATTGCTGAAAACGTAAGAGCTGGAATATTATCTATTAGCAAAGGGCAAAAAGAAGCTGCAAAATCAATTGGATTAAATAATTCCCTATCTTTGAAACTTATTATTATTCCCCAAGCCTTAAGAGTCATTATTCCTCCAACTACTAATCAATATTTAAATTTGGTAAAAAATTCATCTCTTGCCGCAGGTATAGGGTATCCTGATCTCACAAGTGTTTTTGCTGGAACTTCATTATCTCAAACTGGTAAAGCTATCGAAATTATATTTATTGTTATGATGACTTATTTATCAATAAGTCTTTTTATTTCTTTAATTCTTAACTGGTATAATAAAAAAATAGCTTTTATTTCAAAATAATATGAAAATAAAAAATTTAGCAAACTGGTCTCGACAAAATCTTTTTTCTAGTTGGTACAATTCTTTAATTTCTTTATTTTGTATTTATTTAATAATTATAACATTGCCACCTTTTATTGATTGGGCATTTTTAAGTGCTACTTTTGATGGTAATCTTAAAACAGATTGTAAAACTTCAGGTGCATGTTGGGTTTTTATAAAGGTCTGGTTTGAAAAATTCATGTATGGTTTTTATCCTGTTGAAAATATATGGAGAATAAATTTAAGCTTTTTAATATTAATTCTATCAATAGCAGCTTCTTTTTTTGTAAGAGATAAGTTTAAAATTTATATTTTATTTTTTTTAATTTTTATTTTTCCAATTATTGCTTTTATTTTAATTCACGGTTCCTTTGGTATGCAAATTGTTGAAAGTAGAGAGTGGGGTGGATTGGCCTTAACTTTTATTTTGGCAATATTTGGAATTATTTTTTCTTTTCCACTGGGAGTGCTTTTGGCTTTAGGAAGAAGATCGGAATTGCCTGTTATTAAATATTTTAGTATTTGTTTTATTGAGTTTTGGAGAGGTATACCATTAATAACAGTTTTATTTGCTGCTGCTGTTATGTTTCCTTTGTTGCTTCCAGCCGATACTTATGTGGACAAAACACTTCGAATAGCAATTGGTATTGCAATATTTGAGTCCGCTTACATAGCCGAAGTCGTTCGCGGTGGTCTTCAATCTTTGCCCAAAGGTCAATATGATGCAGCAAGATCTTTAGGAATGGGATATTGGAAAATGAATTTTTTTATTATCCTTCCACAAGCAATAAAAACAGTAATACCTGGTATTGCAAATACATTTATTGCATTATTAAAAGACACTCCATTAATTGTTCTAGTAGGTATGGCAGAAATTTTAGGAATGATTAACCTTGCGAAAGCGAATCCGTATTGGCTTGGAATGGCTGTAGAAGGATATGTTTTTGCAGCGGCAATTTTTTGGGTAGCATCTTACTTCCTAAGCAGTTACAGTCAGAGATTAGAAAATAAATATAGTACTGAAAAAAAATGAATAAAGAAAAGGTTATAGAATTAAACAAAGTTAACAAATGGTATGGAGAATTTCATGTTCTCAAGGATATCGACCTTTCCGTATATCAAGGCGAAAAAATTATTGTTTGTGGACCATCTGGGTCAGGTAAATCAACTTTAATAAGATGTATTAATAGACTTGAGGAGCATCAGGAGGGCACTGTTAGAGTGAGAGATACTATACTGGACCATCACACACAAAGTATTGAAAAAATTAGAAGTGAAGTTGGAATGGTATTTCAACAGTTCAATTTATTTCCTCATCTTAGTATTTTAGATAATTGTACTTTGGCTCCTTCATGGGTTAGAAAAATGCCAAAAAAAGATGCTGAAGATTTGGCAATGAAATATTTAACTAAAGTTAAGATTGATGACCAGGCACTAAAATTTCCAGGTCAATTATCAGGGGGGCAGCAACAAAGAGCAGCAATTGCAAGAGCATTATGCATGGAACCGAAAATTATGCTTTTTGATGAACCAACTTCCGCCTTAGATCCTGAGATGATTAAAGAAGTTTTAGATGTTATGACAGATCTTGCTAAAGCAGGTATGACAATGATTGTCGTTTCTCATGAAATGGCATTTGCTAAAGAAGTTGCTGACAGAGTTATCTTTATGGACGAAGGTAGTATCGTTGAAGAAAAACCAACTGCCCAATTTTTTTCGAATCCAGAAAATGAAAGAACTAAACTTTTCTTAAGTCAAATCCTATAACCAATCCGGGTAAGGTAGGTTTTTTGATTTTAAAAATTCAACATTAAAAATTTTACTAGCTGATCTTGAGCCAACATCACAAAGTATGGTGACAATTGTTTTTCCAGGGCCCATTTCTTTGGCCATTTTTATAGCTCCAGAAACATTAATTCCTGATGAGGTTCCTATAAACAGGCCTTCATTTCTTAACAGTTTATAAACATTATTTAATGCATCGATATCATTAATTCTGTATGCATAATCTACAGGTGTATTTTCAAAATTTTTAGTAATTCTTGATGTACCAATACCCTCTGTTATAGAAGTTCCTTCAGTTTCTAAAACTCCTTTGGTAATGAAGCTATACAAGGAAGAACCATAAGGGTCACTTAATCCTATTTTGATATTTTTATTTTTCTTTTTTAAACCTTCGGAAACTCCAGCTAACGTACCTCCCGTACCAACGGAGCAAATAAATCCGTCAACTTTTCCATCTGTTTGGGACCAAATTTCCTCAGCCGTTGTTTCAATGTGCGCTAACTTATTGATAGTGTTATCAAATTGATTTGCCCAGTAAGTTAACTTTTTATTTTCTTTTGCAATTTCTTCTGCAATTGTAGCAGAATATTTTACATAATTTTTTGGATCTGCGTATGGAACCGCGTCTACCTCTATAAGTTTTGCACCTAATTGTTTAAGAGTATCTTTTTTTTCTGGAGCCTGAGTATTAGGAATCACAATAACAGTTTTAATCCCAAAGTAGTTTGCTACCATCGTTATGCCAATTCCGGTATTGCCAGCAGTGCCTTCTACAATAGTGCCTCCAGATTCAAGTTTTTTTTTATTAAGCGCATCTTTAATTATATATAGAGCAGCTCTATCTTTTACAGATTGACCAGGATTTAAAAATTCTGCTTTTCCATATATTTTGCAACCAGTGCTTTCTGATGCATCTTTAAGATAAATTAATGGCGTATTACCAATTAAATCAATTACACTTTTTTTCATAATATTTTTATACAACTGATAAGAAGTATTACAATCAATTATTTTTTTAAATCTGCAAAAGCTTTTAAAGCCATTTGCCTTGCTTCTTCATGATTAACTATGGGATTTATGTAATCTCTATCGAGGTTAAAATTAATTTTATTTGCAATATCTTTGGGTAACTCCCAAGGTTTGTGAATAAATTTTTTTGGAATATTGTTCAATTCTTTAACCCATTTTTTTACATAAATTCCTTCAGAATCAAATTTTTCTCCCTGAAGTATTGGATTAAATATTCTAAAATAAGGAGCAGCATCAGCACCACAACCAGCAACCCATTGCCATCCCGCAATATTATTCGGCATATTAAAATCAAGCAATGAATCTCTAAAATGTTTTTCACCTTCAATCCAATTGATTCTTAAATGCTTTACCAAAAAAGAAGCGGTAATCATTCTGACTCTATTGTGCATCCATCCAGTTTCATAAAGTTCACGCATCCCAGCATCGACAATAGGATATCCAGTTTTTCCCATTTTCCATTTTGTTAATTTTTTTTCATCTTTTACCCATTTAAAGTTATCAAACTGCTTTCTTAAATTTCCATTTTCCATCTGCGGAAAATGATTCAATAAGTGATGGGCAAATTCTCTCCAACCAATTTCATTAATATATTTTCTAAAGCCGATATTTTTTTTTGAAATTTTATAGCATTCATCAAAAATATATTGAACAGATATTTCTCCAAAAGCCAAATAGGGAGATAATTTTGACGTACCTTCATTAGAAGGTATATCTCGATTAGTAGAATAGTTACTGATGCTATTGTTAATAAACTTTTTTAATAAAAGCTTAGCTTGATCTTCACCAACCTGCCAATATTTTTCAAACTTTTGATACCATTTTTTTTTAGGTTTTATAATTTCTTCTAAAATTTTTTTATTATCATTAATAATTTTTTTACCTTTAAATCGAGGTATTTTTTTTGAGAAATTAAATTTTTTTATATATTGTTCTTCTGCGTTTCTCCAATATGGGGTAAAAACTTGAAAGGGTGTTCCGTCTTTTTTTTTAACATCAAAAGGACTTTGTAATAAATTTCCATTATATTTTTTAACTTCTATCTGGTTTTTTTCTAAATATTTTTCTATTTCAATTTCTGTATTTTTTTCTTTTGGTTCGTAATGTTTGTTGAAATATAACTGGTTGATTGTATATTTTTTTGCAAGTACTTTGATGGCCGTTAATGGATCTGAATTAAAAATTTTAAATGATATTCCCGCATTTGATAGCTTATCTTCGAGTTTTTGAAGACTTTTGTAAAGCCACCACCTTTGTGCTGATCTGAATTTAAATTTTAACTCATCATAAGCATAAAATACTGTGAACTTTTCTGTATTTTTTGCAATATTGATAAAAGCATCATTATCTTCCGTCCTCAAATCCTCTCGAAGCCATAGAATTTTCAAATTTTGCATATAAAAAATACTACATTAATCAACTTAAATATGTACAAATATCTTATTTAATTTTCTTGCCTAATGTCATTTTTTTTAGTTTATTGTTAAAAAAAAATAAAGGGACATTATTTTTATGAGCGCTCAACTAAATCAACATTTAGGTAAAAAACTAAGATTAAAAAGAACTTCACTAGGACTAACCCAAACTCAAGTAGCACAAGCAATTAACGTAACGTTTCAACAAATTCAAAAGTACGAAAAGGGGACCAACGGAGTGTCTTCTGCACGGTTATTGCAGTTAGCTAATTTTTTAAAAGTACCAATCAAATACTTTTTTGAAGACTATCAAGATTTTGCTGAGCAAAACTTAGAAAATGTTTCTAAAAACCTAAATTATTCATTTTTGGTAAAAATATTTACTGATTTGGATATGTCCGAGAAAAATAAAATTTTTGAAGTTTTAAAAAGTCAAACAAGTATCAAAAAAGCTATTTAATTTTTGGCTCCTCGAGCAGGACTCGAACCTGCGACCAATTGATTAACAGTCAACT
>VTPF01000044.1 GCA_008638025.1 Pelagibacteraceae bacterium
AACTGCTTGTCGCATGGTTTCGGGATAAGTGGATCCACATCGATCATTAATATTAATTCCATTGGGATTAGTTCCCAATGCGATAACAGTAGCGCCAAGTTCTTGTAAAATTTGTGGTGCAGCCTTGTATCCAGCGCCATTAGCACAATCCACTACTACCTTCATACCATTAAGGGTAAAACTTGCAGGAAAATTACTTTTTAGAATTTCTATATATTTTTGATTTCCATCCTCTAATCTTTTTACTCGCCCTAACTGCTCCACCGGTACTAATAATTTAGATTGTTTTTGATCGATTAATTTTTCAATTTTTTTCTCAACTTGATCCGATAGTTTTAATCCATCGGGTCCAAATAATTTTAATCCATTATCATAATAAGGGTTATGCGAAGCGGTGATCATAATTCCCATGTCTGCTTTCATGGATCTGGTAAGCATAGCTAACGCATTAGTAGGAATAGGACCAAAGGTGATGACATCCATACCTGCAGAACTTAAACCGGATACTAAAGCAGGCTCTAACATATAACCCGAAACTCTTGTATCTTTTGCAATAATAGCTAAGTGCTTTTTTTTATCTTTAATTTTGAAATAACTTCCTGCAGCAAGTGCAAACCTATAAAAGTTCTCTCCAGTTATATTACCCTGGTTAGCAATGCCTCTTATTCCGTCTGTACCAAAGTATTTTTTCATTAAATTTTATGCAATGCTGAGTTAATTGATAATGCCTCGTTAACTTCTTTTATATCATGGACCCTAAAAAACTGAACGCCTTGGTTCGCACCAATTATTACAGATGATATCGTTCCCCCTAATCTTGAGATACTATCTTTCTTTTCCATAATTTTACCAATAAAGCTTTTGCGTGATGGTCCTAACATCAAAGGACAACCTAAGGAGTGAAAAAAAGATATTTTGCTCATTAAAGTAAGGTTGTGATTAACATTTTTTCCAAAACCAATACCTGGATCTAAAATAATGCTATTTCTATTCAAACCTCTTTTTTCTAGTTTGTTAATTTTATCTTCAAAATAATCATAAATTTCAATGAGAACATTTTTGTAACTAGGATTTTTCTGCATTGTATCTGGTGTTCCTTGAGAATGATTTAAAATAATTGGTTTTTTTAATTTAACTACTAAAGACTCAGCTTGAGGATCAAAATCTAAAGCTGAAACATCATTAATTATTTTTGCACCGACTTTAATAGCTGCCTGCATCACGGAAGCTTTGCGAGTATCAATCGAGACAATATTTTTTTTTATTTGGCTGATTTTTTTAATAATTTTGATTACTCTTTTATTTTCTTCTTGTTCACTAATCAATTGAGCGCCAGGTCTAGTTGACTCTCCACCTACATCAATGATCTTGGCTCCTTGCTTTAGCATTTCTTTAGCCTTGTTAATCGCCTTAGAAAAAGTATTAAATTTTCCCCCATCTGAAAAACTGTCTGGAGTTACATTTAACACACCCATAAGAATTGGATTGTCCAAAGTAAGACCGCAGATAGTTTTTTTCTTTTTTGTAATATTGTTCAAATCTTTTATCACTTGTTTTTTTACACTTTTTTTCAATGTAGATAATTTAGAAACATGAATTATATTTTTATTATTTTGATTTTTTGAAATAATTTCAATTTTCTCAAATGCAATGGTAGGGTTACCATGAATGGGGAGGGCTAGTTTTTTTTGGATATGGTAGCTAGCATCGCTTCCATAAAGAAAGCTAAGCGGTCTAATATAAACAGACCTCATGAAAAAACTTAATTTTGAAGTTTTGGTTTTAAACCAATTGATCCAAGAGCACTATCAGATGATGAAGAACTATCATCATTCTTAGTAACCCCACGATTTGGATAAATATTTTTGAAAATTAAATTTCTAATCTCATCACCATTTAACGTCTCATATTCTAATAGAGCTTTAGAAATTTTATGCAAATCATCTATTTTTTCAGTAAGAATTTTTTTTGCTCGGTTATAACCTGAATCTACAATCTTTCTTACCTCAGCATCAATTTTTTTTGCAGTTTCTTCTGAAACATTTTGTGTTCTTGCAACGGAACGACCCAAAAATACCTCTTCTTCATTTTCTTGATAAGCAACTGGACCCATAAGATCACTCATACCCCAGCGTGTAACCATGTTTTTTGCCATTTTTGTAACCATTTCAATATCTGATGATGCACCAGAAGTTACCTTGTCATGTCCAAAAATAATTTCTTCAGCAATACGTCCACCCATAGCAACAGAAATATCTGCATACATTTTTTCTCTGCTCATCGACAACTGGTCTCTCTCAGGTAGCCTCATTACCATTCCAAGTGCTCTGCCTCTTGGTATAATGGTTGCTTTGTGAATTGGATCTGAAGCTTTTTCATATAAAGCGACAATAGCGTGTCCACCTTCATGGTAAGCTGTTAATTTTTTCTCATCTTCCGACATCACCATAGATCTTCGTTCTGCACCCATCATGACTTTATCTTTTGCCTCTTCCAAATCTGACATGGTCACAATTCTTTTGTTTTTTCTTGCCGCTAATAAAGCAGCTTCATTACAAATATTGGCTAAATCAGCACCTGAAAATCCTGGCGTTCCTCTTGCAATAGTTCTTGGTATCACATCAGGTCCAGTCGTGATCTTTTTCAAATGGACTTTTAAAATAGCCTCTCTTCCAATAATATCTGGGTTTGGCACGACCACTTGTCTATCAAATCGACCTGGTCTTAATAATGCCGGATCTAATACATCTGGTCTGTTCGTAGCAGCAATTAAAATTACTCCTTCATTCGTTTCAAAGCCATCCATCTCTACTAGCAGCTGATTTAATGTTTGTTCTCTTTCATCGTTTCCGCCACCTAGTCCTGCGCCTCGGCTTCTACCTACCGCATCAATCTCATCTATAAAAATAATACAAGGTGCATTTTTCTTACCCTGTTCAAACATGTCTCTTACTCTAGATGCACCTACACCTACAAACATTTCCACAAAGTCTGATCCTGAAATAGTAAAGAAAGGAACGTTGGCCTCTCCAGCCACTGCTCTTGCGATCAATGTTTTACCTGTACCTGGAGGTCCAATTAACAAGGCACCTTTCGGAATTTTTCCACCTAATTTTTGAAATTTTCTTGGATCTTTTAAAAACTCTACTACTTCTTCTAATTCCTCTTTTGCTTCATCAACACCCGCAACATCTTTAAAGGTAACTCGACCATGAGCTTCTGTTAATAATTTTGCCTTGGACTTTCCAAATCCCATCGCTCCACCTTTTCCACCTTGCATCTGGCGCATAAAAAATATCCATACAGCAATTAAGAGTAGCATTGGGAACCATGATAGAAGAACACCAAAGAAAGATGGCATTTTGTCTTCTACTGGACCTGCCGAAAAAGAAACTCCTTTAGCAGAAAGTTTTTCAACTAAGTTTGGATAGTTAGGTGAATAAGTTCTAAATTTAGAACCATTGGTAAAAGTTCCTTCAATATTATTTCCTTTAATATCTACAGATACAACATTTCCTTTTTCCACTTCATTAATGAAAGTAGAAAACGGTAAATCTTTAGATGGTGACATTGCAGATGGGTTTTGGAATAAATTAAAAAGCCCCAAAACTAAAAGAGCTATCACTGCCCACATGCTTAAATTTTTTAAATTCATATATTGTAAAATAAGTATTTAATTTAATCTTACAAGGAGCAAAATATCATAAAAACAAATAAATTTGTTATATTATTACGCATTTCTATTCTCTTTGCTCATAATAATTTTGTTTTTATCTAAACTAAAGACAAAACCTCCTAAAGTAACTTTTGAAAATTTTTTTCCTTTAATAGATGAAATTAAGTGCTCAAGTCCTTTCGCTCTAGGTGGGTACTCTTTTTTAGATTTGTTTCGAATTAACTCAGACATGACTCGGTACGTGATTTCCATAGGTTGATTTAAAAATAATTGCTTATCAATAGTTATTTTATTTTTTTGTACTAAACGAATATGTTTTTTATGTGATTGTTTGACATAAAAATCAATAGCATCTTTTGCAGTATTAAGATTGGTTATAGTCTTTAAAATTCTAGTTTGATCCAATCCTTCTTTTGCTAAAGAAGATTTTAATTTTCTAATTCTGGAGCGTAAAAACAAATCATTAGAATTAGAAGGGTCTTTTACAAAAGTTGTAAAAACTTTTGTAGCGGTATAAACAAGCTCTTTTTTAGATAAGTGTAAAAAAGGCCTGATAATATTAATATTATTTTTGTTGGTTTCATGAATTTTCATAGAGGAAAGTCCATACAAACCGCTTCCTCTGCTAAGTCGTATATAAAAGTTTTCAATTTGATCGTCCAAATGATGCGCGGTTAATAAAAATAAGATTTTGTTTTTTTTGCAAAAATCATTCATTAATTTATATCTCTCATCTCTTGCATTTTTTTGAATACCCTTACGAATCTTCTTTTTTACTTTTAAAATTTTAGAGATTGAATTTATTTTTAATAAATTCTTTTGAACTGATTTTGCTTCAGCGGCACTATTTTTTCTTATCCCATGATCAATGATTAAAAAAAAAGATTGATTGTTATTTTGTTCAGAATAAATTTTAGCACAATAGGCAAGGGCCAAACTATCAGGTCCTCCTGAAACTGCGATGGCAAATTTTTTTTTACCAACAATTTTTTTTATTACCTGATCAAACTGAAGATAAATTTTTGAAATTATTTTATTTTGTAAAAAGCTACTATGATTGACATTTAAATTTTTTGGTCTCATATTTGGCTTTCTGAATAATGGACTTGTCTGCTTTTGGATATTGTTTTTGAACACCAACAAGCATATTGCATCCCTGTTCTTTTTCTCCTAGCTCAGCCAAAGTGATTCCTAGCTTAAGAAGGTTCTGAGGAGCTTTGGAACTTTTTGGATATTTTTGATATCCATCTAAATACGCTGCTGCCGCATCATGATACAATTGTCTAATGTAGTAAGTTTCTGCAAACCAATATTGCGCACTCCCCGCAAGTGAGTGTTGAGGATTGAGTTCTATAAATTCTTTTAAAGCTAATTCAGCTTTTTCATAATCTCCTACTTTAATTAAGTTGGTTGCAAACTTATATTGTTCGTTAGGATCAACTTTAGGTAAAATTCTTTCTTTTGCAACTGGAGCAGTTTTAACTACTGGTGCTGGACTTACGCTTCTAATTTCTTGCTTTGCATTAGCTGGCAAACCAGCTGTTTGTTTTTCATCTAATACTTTTCCAAAATCTTTCATTTGTCCGGTTCCAGGAAATTGTTTAGGTGCTCCAGAAACTTTATTGGTAGCAGCAACATTATTTGTTTTAGGGGCCGCTGAACTTGTTTGTTGATTTGCTTTGCTAGTATTGGTAGATGGCTGAATAGTTGAATTTTCTAACTGACTAAATCTTAATTCTGTATCTTTTTGAATTTTTTCAACTCGGTCAGAAATTTTTTGTAAACTAAATAATGTTTCTTCATTGCTTGCTGTGATTTTTTGAATTTGCTCTTCAAGCTCAGAAAGTTTTACAAGCTGCCTAGTAAGTGCGCCCTCTAAAGCAGCCGGAACTCCTTGAGTACCGGATGAAGATTGAGTTGAGAAGCTTTTGCTATAAACAGCTTTCTCTAAAGTTTTTAAATCCTTATTTAACGTCTGTAACTCTTGAAGAATTTTATTTAATTGTTCATCAGCATTAACGCTAAATGCGAAACAAACAAAACATATAAATACAAATATTTTTTTCATGTACAATTACATTACTACAATAAAATTAGGCAAAAAAAAGACCCTGAAGATATTAATCACTCAGGGTCTTTGATTTAAAAAATTAATTATTGACTTTTAATAGTAACTGATCTTCTGTTTTGAGACCAAGCTAATGCTGAAGACTCTGTATTTACTGGTCTTTCTTTACCATAGCTAATTACTTTAATACTTGCTTTCGCAATTCCTTTACTCATTAAATAATCTCTAGCAGCGTTAGCTCTTCTTTCTCCAAGTGCTA
>VTPF01000045.1 GCA_008638025.1 Pelagibacteraceae bacterium
CACTTTGTTAACTGGAACAATTTTAGTTATGTGGCTAGGTGAGCAAATAACAGCAAGAGGAATTGGAAATGGAATTTCTTTAATAATTTTTTCTGGAATTGTAGCGGAAATTCCAAGTGCCTTAGCTTCAACTTTTGAGCTTGGTAGAACTGGTGCTATTTCTAGCGTGATAATTTTAACAGTTTTAGCACTTCTTCTTGGAGCAATTTATTTTATTGTTTTTGTTGAAAGGGCTCAACGAAGAATTTTAATCCAGTATCCAAAAAGACAAATGGGAAATAAAATTTATGGAGGAGAATCTTCTTATCTTCCTTTGAAAGTTAATACCGCAGGAGTAATACCTGCTATTTTCGCATCTGCTCTTTTATTATTACCAATAACTTTGTCCAATTTTTCAACTTCATCTAATTCCTTTATGGTTTCAATCACCTCTTTACTTGGCCAAGGAAAACCCCTTTACATGATTTTTTATGCATCTGGAATTGTTTTCTTTTCATTTTTTTACACTTCTATAATTTTTAATCCAACAGAAACATCTGATAATTTAAAAAAACACGGAGGATTTGTTCCAGGTATTAGACCAGGGGAAAAAACTTCTGAGTTTATAGAAGGATTGTTAACCAAACTTACAGTTATCGGCTCTTCTTATCTTGTTATAATTTGTTTATTACCCGAAGTTTTAATTTCTAAATATCCAATACCTTTTTATTTAGGAGGAACCTCGCTTTTAATTGTTGTAGTTGTAGCAATGGATACTATCACTCAAGTCCAAACTAGAATGATGAGCGCTCAATATGCATCATTAATAAAAAAAACTAAGTTTTCTAAATAAATGAATATAGTTATTTTTGGACCGCCCGGAGCAGGAAAGGGAACACAGTCATCTTTTTTAATTAAGAATTTTAATTTATATCAATTATCTACTGGCGATCTTTTAAGAGAAGAGCTTAAAAGTGGTTCAGAATTAGCCTCGCAAATTGATAAATTAATGAATGCAGGAAAACTTGTTTCTGACGACATTATAAATAGCCTTATTGAAAAAAAATTGGGTGACAAGAGTATAGAAAATAGAATTATATTTGATGGATTTCCAAGAAACATTGAGCAAGCAAAAACACTCGATCAGTTATTAACGAAATATTCTCAATCAATATCATTAGTTTTAAACTTAAAAGTTGACTATTCTGTCATCACCAAAAGAATTTCTGGTAGAGTTTCTTGCTCCATTTGCAAAACAACCTTTAATGAATTTTTTGATCCTCCTAAATTATGTTCAAATATTAAATGTTCCACAAGAACGATGGTTAAAAGATCAGATGATAATGTTGAAACAGTTAGCAAAAGGCTAAAGACTTATGATGAGTCGACCCTTCCCATATTGGACTATTATTCTAGTAAAAATATCGTCAAAGATGTTGATGCAATGACCGATATAGATAAGGTTTCTGAACAAATATCCTCTATTATCAAGGACTTAAAAAGTTGACTTTAAAAGAAGGATTCATATACTCCGACAGTTTTAAAAATAAATAATTACAATCACTTACTATGGCTCGTATATCTGGGGTAAACCTTCCTTTAAACAAACAAGTTTTTATTGCTCTTCAATATATATATGGGATCGGTGATCATTATGCAGAAAAAATTTGCAAAGAACTTAACATTGATAAATCTAAGAGAGTCAACAACCTTACTGAAGATGAAGTTTTAAAAGTTCGTGAATTAATTGACAAAAGTTATAGTGTTGAAGGAGATTTAAGAAGAGAGATTTCTTTGAATATTAAAAGATTAAGAGATCTTGGAACTTATAGAGGAACAAGACATAGAAAAAAATTACCTGTTAGAGGGCAAAGAACACACTCCAACGCAAGAACTAGAAAAGGTAAGGCTATAGCTATTGCCGGTAAAAAATTAACTGTAATGAAAAAATAAAATAATGAGCGCTGAAGATATTAAAAAAAAACAGGATACAACAAAAACTGCTGAAGTTAAAAAAAACGATACAAAAAAGAAAAGCAAGTTTAGAGCTAAAAAAAAAGAAAAAAAGATTGTTATTAATGGAAAAGCGTATGTAAATGCTACTTTTAATAATACAATCGTTTCTATTACCGACAGAGATGGAAATGTTTTGTCATGGTCATCTGCTGGTTCAAAAGGTTTTAAAGGTTCAAGGAAATCTACACCCTATGCTGCCCAAGTAGCTGCTGATGATGCTGCTATTAAAGCAGCTGAATATGGATTGAAAAATATTGATGTAGAGGTAAAAGGACCAGGTTCTGGAAGAGAAACAGCACTAAGAGCATTGCAAGCAAGAGGTTTTAAAATTTTATCCATTAAGGATACCAGTCCGATTGCGCACAACGGATGCAGACCACCAAAACGAAGAAGAGTTTAATACTAAACAAATAGGAGCTAACATTGATAGATAAAAATTGGAAAGAATTAATTAAACCTTCAAAGCTTGATATTCAGGCAAGTGAAGATAAAAAGTTTGCTAAAATTATTGTAGAACCTTTGGAAAGAGGTTTTGCTCTTACTTTGGGAAATGCCTTGAGAAGAGTTTTGTTATCCTCAATTCAGGGAACAGCAGTTACTGCCATTCAAATAGATGGAGTCTTGCATGAGTTTTCATCAATTAATGGTGTTAGAGAAGATGTTACTGATATAGTTTTGAATGTTAAATCTTTATCTTTAAAATTAAATTCGAATGGACCAAAAAAATTAATTCTTGATGCCAAAGGGCCAGGAGAAATTACTGCTAAAATGATCAATTCTAATCCTGATATTGAGATTTTGAATCCTGACCAAGTTATTTGTAATTTAGATGAAAATACCAAGATATATATGGAACTAATAGTTAACACTGGAAAAGGATACGTTTCAGCTGAAAAAAATAGAGACAAAGATTCTCCATTAGGATTAATACCTATTGATTCAGTTTATAGCCCAGTGAAGCGTGTCTCTTACAATGTATCTAGTACCAGGGAAGGTTTGTCCATTGATTATGATAAGTTGACGATGGAGATCGAAACAAATGGATCAGTTGAAGCTGATGATTGTTTAGCTTTTGCTGCTAGAATTTTACAAGATCAATTATCAATGTTTATAAATTTTGATGAACCAAAAGAAGTCATTGCCCAACCATCAAAAAGCGAGCCAGAATTTAATAAAAATCTTCTAAGAAGAGTTGATGAACTTGAGCTTTCAGTAAGATCGATGAACTGTCTGAAAAATGATAATATCATTTATATTGGAGACTTGGTTCAAAAAACTGAAGGAGAGATGCTAAGAACTCCTAATTTTGGTAGAAAATCGCTAAACGAAATAAAAGAAGTACTATCAGGTATGTCGCTTTATTTAGGTATCGAAATACCAAATTGGCCACCAGAAAATATAGCGGAACTATCTAAAAAGCTTGAGGAAGAGTATAAATAAAAATGAGACACGGTCATGGACATAGAAAATTAAATAGAACTTCAGAACATAGAAAAGCTATGTTTCAAAACATGCTGAATTCATTAATTAAGCATGAACAAATTCAAACTACAGTTCCTAAGGCCAAAGAATTAAAGTCCATAATTGATAAGGTAATAACTATTGGCAAGAAAAATACTCTAGCAGCAAAGAAAACTTTATTTTCAAAATTGCAGGATAAAAAATCTGTTGCAAAATTAACTACCGTTCTTTCAAAAAGATATGAAAATAGAAAAGGTGGATATTGCAGAGTAGTAAAATCAGGATTTAGGTTTGGCGACAATGCACCAACAGCTTTCATCGAATTGGTTGATAAGGACTTTAATGCTAAAGGTCAAGATTCAGGTCCAGTACAAAAAAAATCTGACAATAATGAAGACGCACAAATAAAAGACAATCAAGAAGAAACTAAAGATACAAAAAAAACTAAAAAATAATGAAACTCTATCTGCTGATTGCCATATTTGGTGCGATCGGAAGCGTCACGAGATACTTTTTTTTTATTATTACTCCAAAATATTTTGTTTCTTTTTTTCCATTAAGCACCTTAATAGTAAATATTATTGGATCTTTTTTAATAGGAATTGTCATTTCTTTGTTTGACAAAAATATCATAAACGAAACATTAAGAGCAACTTTGGCAATTGGATTATTAGGAGGGTTTACAACTTTTTCCACATTCTCCATGGATATGTTTAACTTAATAAATAAGTCCTTATATTTTTATGCATTCGTTTATATAATTGCATCAGTGTTTTTAGGTTTATTTTTTTATATCTTGGGTCTGAAAATTTCTTCATTTTTTTAAAATGATTATTAAGGAAATGTTCGTTATTAATAATGAATTTTTAAATACAAGAATTGATAAATGGCTTAAGCATAAAATGGGAAAAATACCCCAATCATTTCTTGAAAAGTCATTAAGATCTGGAAAAATTAAAGTAAATAATAAAAAAATAAAAAGTTCATACAAACTGCAACAAAATGATGAAATTATTATAAATATTAATTATGAAAAAACACCAGAGAGAAAAAAATTTTTATATAGCCCAAGCATCGAAGAGCACCAAGAGATTAAAAAAAATATAATTTTTGAGAATCATGATTATATGATTTTTAATAAACCTTCTGGAATTTCTGTACAATCGGGAACAAAATCACCAAAAAATATTATAGATATTTTAAATAAATTCTCTGAAGAAAAAAAATATTTTTTAGTTCATAGAATAGATAAAGAAACATCAGGACTTATTCTTTTTGCTTGCAACAAAACCTTTGCTCAAGATTTCTCTAGTCAGTTTAGAGAAAAAATTATTAAGAAAAACTATCTTGCAATTCTTCATGGCTCCCTTTCTATTAATGAAGGTATGCTTGAGCATGATTTGTTAATCAAAGATAAAAATAAAATTAAAAATTTCAAAGCTGAAACTACTTTTTTTGTTCTATCTAAAAATAAAAATTTTTCATATGTACAAGCTTCCCCAATAACTGGAAGAAAACACCAAATTAGACAACAATTTTTTAAAATTAATAACCCAATTGTTGGAGATGATAAGTTTTATATTCCTCATTATAAAAATCACAACCATCCACTTATGCTTCATAGCCATGAAATTAATTTTACATATAAAGGAAAAAACAAAAGTTATAAAATTGATCCACCTTTAGAATTTAAAAAATTTTTAATCGAAGCTAATTTGTAAATATTTCAATAAATTTTTTTATTATAATATCGTTTAGTTTTTCGTCTTCCGGTAGCATGGCAACATCTGTTATATTGAGAATTCCTTTGTCAGTTATTCCACAAGGTATTATTCCTTGGTATAAGTCTTTATTAACGTTAATATTTAATGAAAATCCATGATATGCAATCCATTTTTTTACTTTAATCCCAATTGCAGCAATTTTATAATCTGAATTATTTTTTTTAACCCATATGCCCACATTGTTTGGGTCATTATAAGAATTGATTTCTAATACCTCCAACACTTTGATTATCCATTTTTCAATATTTCGGACCAATTTCTTAATTTCTTTTCCTCTAGAGTTCAAATTCAAAACAAAATAAACTACTTTTTGACCCTTTCCATGATAAGTCCATTTTCCACCTCTATTAGTTTTTATAGAAGGTATTAATTTGGGGTTTAATAATTCATTATCCTTCCCACTTGTGCCACAAGTGTAAATATCTTCGTGTTCTAAAATCCAAATTAATTCTTTAGCATTATTTATTTGTATGTCTTGAACTCTTTTTTCAAGAAAACTCATTGCATACTTATATTCAACTGGTTTTTTACTGATTTTTATTTCAATATTCATTATATAAAGAAAAATACTTTTATTATGACAGAAAACAATAACGAAATTAAATCAAAAAAAATTGATTTTTCAATTAGTAAAGATTTTTTAGAAAATTTAATAAATAAAATTGACGATAAGAATCTGCAATCAATTAATGAAATCTTAATTAAACTTCACCCGTCTGATATAGCTGAAGTAATTTCTA
>VTPF01000046.1 GCA_008638025.1 Pelagibacteraceae bacterium
CTTAATTAAACTTCACCCGTCCGATATAGCTGAAGTAATTTCTAATTTACCTGAAAAAAGCCGTTTTGATCTTGTAGATTTAGAAGGATTCAATCTTAACCCTAATTCTTTCATAGAGCTAACCGATGAGCTCCAAAAAGAAATTTTAGAAAAACTTTCATCAAATAGGATTGTTAAAATTATAAACGCCTTAGAATCTGATAATGCGCTAAAAGTTGTTGAAAATTTATCAGAAGAAAAAAAGAACGATGTTTTAACAAAAATTCCAATTGAAGATAAATATGTTTTAGAGCAAACTTTAAATACATACCCAGAAGATTCAGCCGCTAGAATTATGCAAAGAGAATTTGCAGCTGTACCACAAGGATGGTCGGTTGGGCAAACTATTGATTACTTGAGAGAAACAAATGAACTACCAAAAGAGTTTTTAGAAATTTTTATAATTAATGATCTTAACATGCCAGTTGGTTCCGTCCCTTCCTCAAGGGTTTTAAGAACACCAAGGGAAATTAAAATGAACACTATAATGAATTCTAATAAATTTTTAATACCTGCTGAAATGGACCAGGAGCATGTTGCTTATAACTTTGAACAATATAATTTATTTTCAGCTGGAGTAGTCGATAAGAATAACCATTTAATAGGTATGATAACTGGAGATGACATTGTCACAGTTATTAAAGAAGAAGCTGAAGAGGACACCTTAAGACTTGCTGGGGTTAGCGACGAAGAAATTTCTGATACAGCCTATAGTATAACAAAAAAAAGATTTATTTGGCTAACAATTAATTTACTTACAGCCATACTAGCTTCCTCTGTCATAAGTTTATTTAATGCAAGTATTGAAAAAGTAGTAGCATTGGCAATCTTAATGCCGATAGTTGCATCGATGGGAGGTAATGCCGGAACGCAAACGTTGACTGTTACTGTAAGATTGCTAGCTACCAAAGAGCTTATCTCAAGCAATGTAAACAAAATTATATCAAAGGAATTTTTAGTAGGAATCTTTAACGGATTAATTTTTGCTGTGATTACTTCAGTTGCAATTTATTTTTGGTTTTTTGATCCAAGGCTTTCTTTATTAATAGCGGTAGCAATGATCATTAATATGACAGTGGCAGGTTTGTTCGGTATTTTAATACCAATTACCTTAAATAAATTAAACATTGATCCAGCTATTGCTTCAAGCGTATTTGTAACCACTGTTACTGATGTTTTTGGTTTTTTGTCCTTTTTAGGTTTGGCCAGCTTTATTTTGAATATTTAAATATTATCAATCAATCGAACGCTATCAAGATAATATGCTATGAAAATATTTGTTTTTTTTGAAATTCTTTTAGATATTTTTAAGTTCGATAAGTTAATTAAATTTATATAGTCAATTTTAATTATTCCAACTTTTTTAAGTAAGTTTTTTATTTTTGAATTACTAAATTTTTTTAAGTAATTGTTCTTTTTATAATTCTTAATTGTTTTATATACTTTGCTCATAATTTTATGGGATTTAGTATTAATTAAAAGATTTCTAGATGATAAAGCAAAACCAAATTTAGATCTAATAGTATTACAGGGTACAATTTGTGATTTTAAATTATTAATTTGACAGAAATTCTTAATTATAAAATATTGCTGATAATCTTTTTTTCCCATAAAAACTTTAGAATTAGGAATTATTGATAAAAGTTTAGACATTACATCAAGCACTCCCTTAAAATGATTTTTTCTAAATTTATGCTCCATGATTTTATCAATTTTGGGATATATAACTTTTTTATTTTTCCAGTGATAAACTTCATCAAAGCTAGGTAAGAATAAGTAATCAACTTGTAATTTTTCGCATATTTTAAGATCTTGGCTTATTTTTTTTGGGTAGGTTAAGAAATCTTTCTTTTTATTAAATTGTTTTGGATTAACAAATATACTTACAATGGTTATAGAACATTTTTTTTTGGATTTTTGAATTAAGGAAATGTGTCCCTCATGCAATGTTCCCATAGTAGGTACAAAGCCAACATTTTTATTATTGATTACTATTTGGTTAATAATATTAGATTTTTTTATAATTTTCATTTATGACAAAGGTATTAATATCTAATTATGATTACTCAAGCAATTATACCATTAGCAGGACTTGGCACAAGAATGTTGCCCTTCAGCAAAGTCATCCCCAAAGAACTACTCCCTTTAGGAAATGTATCAATTTTAGAAAGAATTTTATTAGAGTGCGAAGATGCCGGAATAAAAAAAATTTATTTAATCATATCTAAAAAAAAAGAAATAATTAAAAAGTATTTTCAAGATGATTTGTTTCTTGAATCGAAAGTAAAGAATCAAAAATCATTAATTAAAAAACTAAATTTACTCAAAAAATTTAAAAAAAAAATAAAATTTATATATCAAGACACACCCAAAGGGCTTGGTGACGCTGTTTACAAGTGTAGAAAATTAATTAATTCTCAGCATTTTTTGTTAATCCTGCCAGACGATATTATTATTAATAAAAACTGCTCTAAACAATTAATCGATATTTATAAAAAAAAAATATCATCTGTTATTGCTGTTAAAAATGTTAAAAAAAATATGGTTAGTAGATATGGAATTGCAGGATATGTTAAAAAAAAATCCAATGTGTTGAATATTAATTATTTAGTTGAAAAACCATCTCTAAAACTAGCCCCATCAACATTTGCAATTATCGGTAGATATATTTTAAATAAAACAATATTTAAATATTTAGCGAGTTCTAAAAAAGGTAAGTTGGGAGAAATTCAAATTACTGACGCTCTTAATAAAATGTTAAATGATGGAGAAATTTTTAGCGGTTGTGTTTTTTCTGGAAAATACTTAGATTGCGGAACTTTGAATGGTTATGTTAAATCTCTCAAGTTAATAGGCGGTAGGTAATGAATATATGTTTTATTGGCTCTGGATATGTAGGTCTAGTTTCTGGAGTGTTGTTTTCTGATTTTGGTAATTTAGTTTATTGTGTTGATAAAGACAAAAAAAAAATTGCAAACTTAGAAAATGGAAAAATCCCAATATATGAGCCAGGTCTTGAAGAATTAGTTATTAAAAACTTTAAAGCCAAAAAAATAAAATTTACTACAGATTTAATTAAATCCATTAGACAATCTCAAATAATATTTATTGCCGTTGGAACTCCAAGCTCAAAAGATGGCTCTTCGGCAGATTTATCTGGAGTATTCAATGTTGCTAGAATTATTTCTAAAAATATTAATTCATATAAAATTATTGTAACCAAATCTACGGTCCCATTAGGAACTGGTGATAAAATTGAATCAATTTTAAAACTCAATAATAGTTCAAAAAAATTTGATGTAGTTTCAAATCCTGAATTTTTAAGAGAGGGAGATGCCATTAGAGATTTTAGATTTCCTGACCGAGTTGTTATAGGCACCAACAATCCTGACAAAGTTATACCTATTATGAAATCTCTATATGCCCCCATAATTAACAAAGGAGCTAAATTTTTAGTTGTTGAAAGAAGAGCTGCTGAGTTAATAAAGTATGCTTCAAACGCATTTTTGGCGACAAAGATTACATTCATAAATGAAATTGCAAATTTATGTGAAAAAACATCTATTAATATTGATGATATTGCACTTGGCATTGGCAGTGATGCAAGAATTGGATCTAGATTTTTAAGAGCAGGTCCTGCTTACGGAGGATCGTGTTTTCCAAAAGATACCAAGGCTTTAGTAAAGACTGCTAGGAATTTAAATATTGATCTTAGCTTGGTTAGCAATGTTATTAAATCTAATGATAAGAGAAGCTCTTTGATTTTGTCTAAAATTTTAAAAATTTTAAAAAATAAAAAAAATCAAAAAATTGGTTTTTTGGGTGTCACATTTAAGGCTAATACTGATGACATGAGAGATTCCTCAAGTTTAAAAATTATTCCTGGTTTAATAAAAAATGGTTATAATGTTAGTTATTATGACCCTACAGGAAAAAAGGATATTTTTAATCAATATAACTCATCATTAGAATATATAGATAACTTATCTGATTTAGTTACAAAATCTGATTTAGTTGTAATTCATACAGAGTGGGATGAATTTAAAAGTATCAACTTTATAGAATTAAAAAAAAATAAAAAATTAATTATTTTTGACTTACGAAATCTATATGATCCTAAAAGCTTTTTAAATAAAAAAATAAAATATTTTTCTATTGGTAGACCTTTTAATGTCTAAGGAACTAACAAAATTAAAAAAGAGCAAATTATCTACAAAATTTAAAAATCCTAAATTTTATAATCTAATAATATTAAATGATGATTTTACATCCATGGAGTTTGTTGTTAAAATTTTGATAATGTTTTTTAATTTATCATTGCAAAAGGCAACAGAAATCATGCTTAGTATACATAATCATGGTTCTGCTATTGTAGGCACATATCCTAAGGATATAGCTGAGACGTTAAGTTCAAAAGTAAATAATTATTCACTTCAAAATAACTATCCTTTAAAATCTATTATTAAACCAAATTAGATGGCTACATTTACAAAAACATTAGAAAGCGCAATAACTAGAGCATTTAGAATTGCCTCAGAAAAAAATCATCAATACGTGACATTGGAGCATTTATTATTTTCATTAGTTGAGGAGCCTGATGCTCTTAATGTAATGAAAGCATGTAGTGTAGATACTGATTTATTAAAAGAAAATTTAGAATATTATATAGATAATGAGTTAGAGAATATTATTAATTCAGAAAAAGAAAGCGAACCACAACCAACTGCTGGCTTTCAAAGAGTAATTCAAAGATCAATTGTTTATGTTCAGTCTTCAGGCAAAAATGAAGTTACAGGTGCAAATATTTTAGTTTCTATATTTGCTGAAAGAGAAAGCCATGCAACTTATTTTTTACAAGAACAGGAAGTTACTAGATATGATGTTGTTAATTTTATTTCTCACGGTATAACCAAAATTGATAATTTTACTTACACAGATAACTATTCCAACCCATCAAAATCTTCATCAACTAATAAAAAATCATCTTTAGAAACATACTGTAATAATTTAATTGAAAAAGCTAAATTAAACAAAATTGATACATTGATTGGAAGAGAAGATGAGATCGTAAGAATGACACAAATTTTGTGCCGAAGAACCAAAAATAATCCTATTTTAGTTGGTGATCCGGGCGTTGGAAAAACTGCTATAGTAGAGGGATTGGCCGTTAAAATTTATAAACTTCAAGTACCAGAAGTATTAAAAGATAGTGTTATTTATTCTTTGGATATGGGTATGTTGATTGCAGGAACAAGGTATAGAGGTGATTTTGAAGAAAGATTAAAATCTATTATTGATGAGGTACAAGCTAACAGTAATTTTATTTTATTTATTGACGAGATACACTCTTTAATAGGAACTGGTTCTACTTCGGGTAATTCTATGGATGCCGCTAATATGCTAAAACCAGTTTTGCAATCTGGTCAAATTAGATGCATAGGATCCACAACTTTTTCTGAATATAGACAGTATTTTGAAAAAGACAGAGCTTTACTAAGAAGATTTCAAAAAATTGATATCAATGAGCCAACTCTAGAAGAAGCATATAAAATTATGTATGGCTTAAAAAATAAATATGAAGATTTTCATAAAGTTAAATATTCTGACGAAGCAATCAAGGCTTCTGTTGACCTTTCAGATAAGTATATTGGTAATAAAAAATTACCAGATAAATCCATTGATATTATAGATGAGTTAGGTTCATCAGAATCTTTAAAACCCAAACATTTAAGAAAATCTTTATTAACCGAAGAGGATATTGAAAAAATTGTTTCTAAAATGACAAAAATACCTGAAAAAAATATAAGTCTTAATGATAGAAATTATTTAAGAGATATTGATAAAAATTTAAAAAGATTAATTTACG
>VTPF01000047.1 GCA_008638025.1 Pelagibacteraceae bacterium
AATTACGGTAAATTAACACTTTAATGAAAACTTACAACCTTTTAGAGAATTCTGTTTTTGCCAAAGAGGTGGGTGATAAATCAACTTTAATTGGCATTGACCCAGGAACAAGAAGCATTGGAATAGCTATATGTGATCCAAATAGAATGGTAGCGACACCATATGAAACTATTAAAGTAAAAAAACTAAAAGATTTTATTAAGAAATTAAATAAAATTATATTAGATAACCAAGCATCTGGTATTGTGGTAGGCAATCCAATAAACATGGATGGAACTGAAGGTCCAAGATCCCAATCAACAAAAGATTTTATTAAAAATATTTTAAAACATATTAATATTCCAATTACCCTATGGGACGAAAGATTATCTAGTGAGGGTGCCTTTAAAAGTATGAAAAATCTAAATATTAACTCTTCCACTAAAAAAAATTACCTGGACGAGAATTCGGCAGCATTTATTTTACAGGGTTTTATAGACTATCTTAATAATTAGCTTGCTTTGATCTAAAAATCAGCCTATAGACCTGGTTTTAATGGCAATTAATCAAAATCAAGCTGTTAAATATAATCACAAACATTTACTTGGTATTCAATATCTTTCCATTCCTGAAATTAATTTAATTTTAGATGAATCTTTGGCTTTTGTTGAGCTTAATAGACAAGAAAATAAAAAATTAAAAATTTTAAATGGTAAGACGCAAATTAATTTATTTTTTGAAACCTCAACAAGAACTTTAAGTTCTTTTGAACTTGCTGGAAAAAGACTTGGGGCAGATGTTATGAATATGAACGTATTAAACTCTGCTATAAAAAAAGGAGAGACTCTTATTGATACAGCCATGACATTAAACGCAATGCATCCAGATATTCTTGTAATTAGACATCAAGACTCTGGAGCTGCAAATTTATTATCACAAAAAGTCAACTGCTCCGTAATAAATGCTGGGGATGGTAGAAATGAACACCCTACCCAAGCTTTATTAGATGCTATGACAATTAAAATGAAAAAAAAGAAAATTGAAGGATTGAGGGTTGCTATCTGTGGTGACATTATGCATTCAAGAGTTGCAAGATCCAATATTTATCTTTTAAATATGCTTGGTGCAGAAGTAAGAGTTATTGGTCCAACCACCTTAATGCCAAAGAATATAAATTTATTTGGTGTAAAAGTTTTTAATGACATGGAGAAAGGTCTGGAAGGTTGCGATATTATTATGATGCTAAGAATGCAAACTGAAAGAATGGACGGTTCTTACATTCCATCAACAAGAGAATACTATGAATTTTTTGGTTTAGATTATAAAAAAATTAAAAATGCTAAAGAGGATGCTTTGATCATGCATCCTGGTCCTATGAACAGAGGTATAGAAATTGACACTAGCTTAGCAGACGATATCAATAGAAGCATTATAGTTCAGCAAGTTGAAATGGGTGTTGCTGTTAGAATGGCATGTTTAAAAATTTTAATGGAAAACAAAGTATGAAAAAACAATGCATTACCAATGTAAGAATTATAGATCCAAAAAATAGTTTAGATGAGATCGGTGGTATTTTGATTAATGAACAAGGAAAAATTGAAGCAATAGGTAAAAAAGTCTCTGAATTAAATGCTTCTGATGCAACCATTTATAACTGTCCTAAAAAAATAGCAATTCCTGGCATTATTGATATGAGAGTTTTTGTTGGTGAACCTGGCTTTGAATATAAAGAAAATTTTAGAACGTTAAGTCAAGCAGCTATATCTGGTGGTGTTACAGCCGCTATTACAATGCCAAATACAAACCCAGTGGTAGATAATGTGTCTACTCTTGATTTTATAAAGAGAAGATCTAGAGATAAATCTATCATAAAAATTTTTCCATTAGCTTCCCTTACAAAAAATACAAATGGTGAAGATATGACAGAATTTGGCTTATTAAAATTAAGAGGGGCTTGGGGATTTACGGATGGATTGCACTGTGTTCAAAACAATAAGGTGATGGATAAAATACTTAATTATGCCAAAAATAAGGATGCTTTAATTGTTCAATTTCCTCAAGATAATGAATTGTCTAAAAATGGAGTTATTCATGAAGGATTTTTATCTACTAAGCTTGGTCTAAAAGGAATACCCGATATTGCAGAACAAATTATAATTGAAAGAGACCTTAGGTTGCTTGAACAATACAATGGAAGGTACCACATCTCTCTTTTATCATCTAAAAAATCATTAGAAATAATTAAATCTGCAAGAGCCAGGGGTTTAAAATTCACAGTAGGTGTATCCATTAACAACCTTTCTCTTAATGATAATGACATTGGTGATTTTAGAACATTTTTAAAATTATCTCCTCCATTGAGATCTGAGGATGATAGAATTGCCCTTATTGAAGCTGTTGAGGATGGTACTATAGATGTGATTGTATCTGATCACAAACCAGAAGATGAAGAATCTAAAAGACTAACTTTTCAACAAGCAGCGACAGGTGCTTCTGGAATAGAAACTTTATTAGCACTGTCTCTAGAGCTTGTTCATAATGAAAAATGTACACTAAACACTATTATCAAATCCCTCACATCTAACCCTGCAGAAATATTAGGTCTTAGAAATGGAACTTTGTCAGTAGGAAGCGAAGCTGACATAGCAATATTTGATTTACAAAAACCATGGGTACTTAATAAAGAAAATATTAAATCTAAATCTAAAAACACAGCAATTGAAAAAAGAAAACTACAAGGCAAAGTTGAAAAGACATTTATAAATGGGAAGCTAGTATTTTCAGAATAATGGATACTTTATATATAATAATTTATTCATATATTTTAGGATCGATACCTTTTGGTCTTATTTATTCAAATATTCTTGGGTATGGAGATATTAGAAAAATAGGGTCAGGTAATATTGGTGCTACCAACGCACTACGTACTGGAAGCAAAACACTTGCAATACTGACACTTTTATCAGATGCTCTTAAGGGATCGGTAGCAGTGTTCATTACTTTAAAATATTTTTCAGAATACGCTTATCTATCTGCTTTATTAGTTTATTTGGGACATATTTTCCCTATTTGGTTATTTTTTAAAGGAGGAAAAGGAATTGCAACTTTTATTGGCATCATACTAATTTTAAGTCCTATTTCATTTCTAATTTTTATTACTTCGTGGATTGTAGTTTTAAAGTTATTTAAGATCTCATCTTTGTCAGCCTTAATTTCTTTTGTTATCTTAATTACGTTTTCATTTTTTTTAAATGAATTAAAAGAAACTTTTTTTTATTTTTTCTTTTTTGTTTTTTCAATTTATACCCATAGAGAAAATATTCATCGGCTTATAAAAGGAAATGAAAAATAGTTATAAAAGATAAAAAATTCCCAATAAACCAAGTTTTTTCAATAAACTTATTTAACTAATTTGACAAATGGCATTTTTTTTGAGAGGTCTTAAATCTTTAAATTAAATCAATGAACCTTTTAATAGTAGAAAGTCCTGCAAAAGCCAAAACCATAAATAAATATTTAGGTTCAGACTATATTGTCTTAGCTAGCTTTGGTCATGTAAGGGACCTGCCTTCAAAAAATGGTTCCGTCGATACTGACAATAATTTTAAAATGATATGGGAAATTGATTTAACTTCAAAAAAACACATTAAAGAAATTTCTGATGCTGCAAAAAATTCAAATAAAATTATTTTAGCAACTGATCCTGATCGTGAAGGTGAGGCAATTGCTTGGCATGTAAAGCACATTCTTGAAGACCAAAATCTTATTAAAGATAAAAAAGTTGAAAGAGTTGTTTTTAATGAGATTACAAAAAAAGCTGTTTTAAATGGAATTAACAATCCTAGAGAAATAAATACTGAACTTGTAAACGCATATTTAGCAAGAAGAGCTTTGGATTACCTTGTTGGATTCAATATATCACCTATTTTATGGACTAAGTTACCTGGATCAAAATCAGCAGGAAGAGTTCAATCGGTAGCTTTGAAAATTATAGTTGAGCGTGAACATGAAATTGAACTTTTCAAACCTGAAGAATTTTGGACAATTGGTGCAGTTTTTAAGAATAAAGATAGCAAGGACATCAAGACAAAATTAAATATATTTAATTCAAATAAAATTGAAAAATTTTCTTTTCAAAACGAACAAATAACTAACTCTGCTATTGATCAGATCAATAAAGAAACATTTAGCGTATCAACTATTGAAAGTAAGCCTTTCAAACGTAATCCATACGCTCCGTTTAGAACCTCTACCATGCAGCAAGATGCTTCGAGAAAACTTGGATTTAGCGCCTCTAGGACAATGCAAATTGCTCAAAGACTTTATCAAGGTGTGGATATAAAGGGTGAAACAGTTGGGCTTATCACTTACATGAGAACGGATGGTACCGATATATCTGTTGATGCAATTGCAGATTGTAGAAAATATATAAAAGACAATATTGGAAATAATTACCTACCATCCGAACCACGAAATTATTCAGGAAAAAAAGCCAAAAATGCTCAGGAAGCTCACGAAGCTATCAGGCCTACCGATATAAATAGAACGCCAGAAATGATGAGATCCATTTTAGATAAAGATCAAATAAGACTTTATGAACTAATTTGGAATCGAACTGTGGCTTCTCAAATGGAAAGTGCTGAATTTGAGAGAACAGCAATTGATTTCTCGAACAATAATGAAAGTATTGTGTTCAGAGCGAATGGATCGGTTCAAAAATTTGATGGATTCTTAAAATTATATCAAGATATCAAAGATGATGATGAAAAAGATGATAAGGACAATGATGATATAGATGCGGACAATATAATACCAACTGTCAGTAAAGGTGAGAAATTAAAATTAAATAATATCATTCATGAACAACATTTTACTTTGCCACCACCAAGATATTCTGAAGCTAGTTTGGTTAAAAAATTAGAAGAACTAGGAATTGGAAGACCCTCAACTTATGCAAGTATTATTTCGGTTCTCTCTACACGAAATTATGTAGAGCTTATTAATAAAAAATTCATTCCTACTGATAGAGGAAAATTAATTACAGCATTTCTAAATCAGCTATTTTCAAAATATGTTGATTATAACTTTACTGCTAGTTTAGAAGAAAGTTTAGATGATATTACCGCTGGTAAAGTTAATTGGATTGATGTTTTAACAAAATTTTGGGAACAGTTTAGTGAAAATATAAATCAAGTTAAAGAATTGAGAACTAGAGAAATTCTAGACATGATGAATATTAGTTTAGGTGAAATAATTTTTGATACAGATGAAAATGGAAAAATTAAAAGATCTTGTTCTTGTGGTGGTGAATTAAGCTTGAAGATTGGAAGATTTGGGGCTTTTATTGGCTGCTCAAATTACCCTGAATGTAAATTTACAAGACCATTGTCTAAATTGAAAGCTGCTGAACAAGACTATTTAGCAGAGCCAAAAGAAATTGGAAAAACTGAAGATGATAAAAATATTGTTCTTAAGAAAGGAAGATTTGGTCCATACCTGCAGATTGGTAGTGATGAAAAAGATATAAAAAACGTCTCAATTCCTAAAGGCATCTCAATAGATGAAATTAATTTAGAAAAAGCCAGATTTTTAGCAAGTTTACCGAAGGTACTTGGTCAATATCCTGAGAATAACATGGATATTACATTAAATAATGGAAGGTATGGCCCTTATGTTAAATGTGATAAAAAATCAGCCACTTTAGAGGCTCCTGAGGACATTTTTACCATAGGTATTAATAAAGCAGTAACCCTAATAGCTGAGGCTAAGCCTGGGAGAAGGTCTTCAAATGAAATCAAAACTGTTGGAGAGCATCCTGAGGATAAAAAACCTATTAAAATTATGAAAGGATCTTATGGTCCTT
>VTPF01000048.1 GCA_008638025.1 Pelagibacteraceae bacterium
TGTATATCCTTTAGGATATTTATTCGGATATATGGTTGGCGGAACGGACGAAGCCACACTGAATCAAATTTATAACTTGGCTGATTTCATCAACAAGATATTGTTTGGTCTAGTGATTTATGCTGCGGCTAAGTCGCTTACTCCAGCTTCTAGTAAATAATTTTAGAAGTTTGCAATTATAAAAAAAGGCCTCTGGTTAGAGGCCTTTTTTTTTGGAATAAGATAAATTGATTTTTGCAATGCCGTTTTTATATTTTATTCCATTGGGTCGATCTTTTTTTAAAAAATAAGCTCCATCTAAATCAAAGTAATCACAATATCTAAAATATTGTAGGGTTGAGTATATGGACAATGAAGAACACACCATACATCCAAGCATTATTGTTTTTTTAAATTTTTTGGCAATGTTTATGAATTTTATAATTTGATTATGAGTTCCAAATTTATCAAGCTTTAAATTGACAGCATCATAATATTTTATTTGTTTTAGCAAATTTTTATTTTTTATGTGAAAGCTTTCATCTGCACAAAACTTTAAAGTTGTTTTTATTTTTTTTAATAAATAATCTTTTCCCTGAGGAAAGGGCTGCTCAATTAATAAAATATTAAATTTTTCCAGTAGAGTAATATTTTTTTTTAGAAATGTAATATTCCATGACTCATTGGCATCTATAATAATTTGAGATTTTGGGCATATTTGATTTATTAACTGAAGCTTAGGAATAACCTCTTCTTGATTAAGCTTGATTTTTATAATTTTTGTTTTGGTGAATTTTTTTAAAATTCTTTTTGTTTTTGCTAAATTAAAAATTGGAATGGTGATTGCAGTTAAAATATTTTTTTTAATTTTTTTGTTTTGTTTTCTTAATGTAATGTCAAAAAGAGCCGAAGATAGAGCGTTTTGTAGGCATAGGTATGGAATTTTTATTATATTTTGGTTTTTAATTATTTGTTTAATGCTTTCTTTATTCTTATTTAAATAGTTAATAATATCTTTGATATTTTCATTATACCTAGAATAAGGAACGCACTCAGATTGACCTGTTATGCCATTGATGGTTAAAAAAATATCAATAACTTGAATGGTTTTTTTTGAGATTCTCGATATTTTAAAATGATCCTTTAGCTTAAATGTTTTTAAATCGTATTTTATTTCAATTTTATTTAAATTCGTCATTGTCATTGGCTCATGGATAAATATAAAGGAGATCATGCCAAAAGTAACCTATATTGAATTTAATGGAACTGAGCACTCTATAGAAGTGGACAAGGGTCTTACTATTATGGAGGGTGCTGTTCAAAACAATATCCCAGGCATTGATGCAGATTGCGGTGGCTCTTGTGCTTGTGCGACTTGTCATGTTTATGTGGACGATGATTGGTTAGATAAATTACCAGAACAATCAGAGGCAGAAAAAGATATGTTAGATTTTGCTTTTGAAACAAAACCAAATAGCAGATTAAGTTGCCAAATATTTTTAGATGAAAATTTAGATGGAGTAGTGGTTTCGTTACCTGAGAAACAAGGATAAATGATTAAAACTGATGCTGTAATTATTGGAGCAGGACCCGTTGGTCTTTTCGCAGTTTTTGAATTGGGAATCTTAGGATTAAACGCGCATGTTGTAGATAACTTGGATAAAGTAGGCGGACAATGTATTGAACTTTATCCTGATAAACCAATTTACGATATTCCCGCATTACCAATTTGCACAGGCGAGACGTTGACAAATAATCTTTTGGAGCAAATCAAACCCTTTAAAACAAGCTTTCATTTAAATCAGAGAGTTAACTCTCTTAATAAAAAAGATGGCAAATGGATTGTGGAGACAAGCGACCAAACTATATTTGAGACACCTAATATAATAATTGCAGGAGGGGTCGGCTCCTTTGAACCAAGAAAGCCTCCTATAAAAGGAATAGAAAATTTTGAAAAGAGTAATTTATTTTATTCTGTAAAAAATAAAAATAATTTTTCTAATCAAAATATTTGTATTTTTGGCGGAGGAGATTCTGCTTTGGACTGGGCAGTAGAATTATCTAATAATGCGAAAAAAATATCTTTAATACATAGAAGAGATGAATTTAGAGCGGCACAACATACTGTCGATAAAATGATGAAATTAAAAGCAGAAGGAAAAATTGATTTGTATACAGGTTATCAACCAAAACAATTTATTGGAAAAGATAAAATTGAAAAAATTGTAATTGAAAATGATCAAAAGGAATTAAAAGAAATTGCTACAGATGCAGTGTTAGCTTTTTTTGGTCTTAAAATGGAACTTGGTCCTATTGTTAATTGGGGCTTAAATTTAGAAAACAAGACGATAGTTGTTAATACTGAAAATTTTGAGACAAATGAAAAAGGAATATTTGCAGTGGGTGATATTTGTACGTATCCTGGTAAATTAAAGCTAATTTTATGTGGTTTTCATGAGGCAGCTTTAGCAGCGCAAGAATGTTTTAAAAGAGCAAGACCAGATGAGAAATATGTTTTTAGATTCACTACTTCTTCAAGTGATATTCATAAAAGATTAGGTATAAAATAATTTTATCTTTTAGGCCAATCACTTAAGCTTTTGACATTTTCCAGGCTTTTTTCTAAATTTTTAATATCATCATTTTTAGATAGAAAAAAAATATACAACATAAATATCCAAGCAAAAAGGCAACCTATTAAAAAATAAGCTGAATAATAATAAGAAATCAATCCAAAGATCAAAACCAAAAAAGCAGATTTAACAAGAACAGATTCTTTAAAAACGGCAGAGATGCTTAATGAATGTTTAATTAAATTAAAAAAATTCATTTTAGATGGACCAAAGTATCTTGTGCCTCTGATAGATTTAATGGATTTAATGTTAGAAAAATTTTTAATGATTGAGCCAGAATAACTAATCCAGATAGAGCTGTCAGCCATTAATTTGTTAACTGTTTTTTTGGATAAGCATGAATAATTTCCAAATCTGACCACAGCTCCAATCAATAAAAAAGTTATCAATTTATGTATTTGATAGCAAATTCTGAAGAGGAAGCCTTCACTTCTTTTAATTCTATTTGCAGTTATAATTTCAGTTGATTCTTCTTCTTCATTAATTATTTTAAAAAAATCTTTTATTTCTTCAGGTCTATCCTCTCCATCTCCATCCATGGGAATTATGTAATCATAATCTATATTGTCTTTGATAAATTTAATCGTTGTTGCAATAGCTTTGCAATGTCCAATGTTGTTAAGTAAATTTAAAATTTGAACAGATTGAATATTATTAATAGATAGTGACTTGTTTGGATTTTCTTGTGTAGATGCGTCGTTAATAACTAATATAGATACTTTATTATTTTCAGATGTAATTTCTTTATCAATATTATGAATAAGTTCATGGACCGAATCCCAATCGTTATAAACAGGAATGATAATTAAAAATTTTCTCATTTATCTAGACAAATAGTATTTTTTTCTATTTTTTTAATTTTAAATTCTGCTGGTGGAAATTCAGCAAAGCAAAATCCTTGATTAAAAGTTTTTTTATAACCTACCCATTTTGGTCTCGATTTTAAATGATAGGATAAATTTCCTGCATGCCATTCATCACCGCTAATCAAAGTAGATTTGTAACCAATTGCATTTTCTATATTAATGGCAATTTCTTTGCCTGGGTAGTCAGTTCTTTTGTTATCTTTAGATAAAGAAATATAAAGGTACATTGCAGGAGATAAGAAAAATAAAATAACAAATAATCTATAAAAATTAGTAAGTTTTTTTAAATTAATATATTTTTCCAATAAAAAAGTGATGAGAACTCCAAAGAATAGATAAAATGGAGTCATCCACATAGTTCTAATTTTAGCTCCTAAAATAACTGATGTTAAAAACATTAAAGCTATAGGGCCAATAGTTGCAAATAATAAAAATAAAGATTTTTTATCATTTAAATTTATTTTAAATTTAAATTTTGTAACCAAGCTAAAAGAAAGTAGTAAAAAAAATACAAGCAAAGCTATCTGTTTTGCTAAAAACACTATTGGATTAATTAAGTGGTTCAATGCATTGTATTCTGCACCAGTTCTATGAATACCATATAAAATTGTTGTGTAGTTATTTTCATTAAGCCAAATAAAGTGGGGCAGAATAGTGACAACCAACACAAGACCGGTGATAAGTAGCTTAGATTTAAATTTTTTTTCCTTAAACATTAAGATAATTAGAAAAATTCCTAAAGCCAAAATTAAGTAAGTAAATAAATATTTGGACAAAATTCCAAAAGCAGCAAAAACACCTAATAGAAAATAGTTTTGTATTTTGTTATCTTGAATACATTTCCAGCTGTAGTGAATACAAAGAGCCCAAAAGGGAAGTTGGCATACATTTACGTTGAATTCAGGAGTTGTAAAATTGTAAAAAAAGATCCCTTCAAGCAGTAGTAGTGAAAAAATTGCTTTTTTTTCGTTCTCCAAAAAATTAATGGAGAAAACATAAACAATATAAAATGAAAAAATTACAAACAATTGGCTGAGAAGGTAATATGCCCAATCTTGATTGCCAAAGATCAAATAAATAAACTCAACAGCAAATGCGCTCATAGGCGGATGTTTGCTGAATCCCCAGTCTATATTACTTCCCCAGGCTAATGCTTCGATTGTATCTAAGGGGAGATTTTGATTAGAAATCGCAGGTATTAATGTCCAGATAATTAGATGTGTTGATAAAAAAATAAATAATTTTTTATTTTCGGACATTTATTGATTTTTATCTATTTTATTATTAATTGACACTTAAAATTAGAACCCTATTATCCCCAATCTATGCCAACAAAAGTAGCAAAAAATTACAAACCAACATCTAAAGAAAAGTATATGTGCGCTAAGCACAAAGCTTACTTTAAACAATTGTTATTTAATTGGAAAAAAGAATTAATTGAGCAAAATAATAGAATTGTTTTTAATGAACTTGATGACAATTCAGCATCAGCGGATGTTGTTGATCAAGCCACTTCTTATACGGGTAAAGCAGTAGAAATGAGAACAGTTGCTAGAAATAAAAAACTGATAAACAAAATTGAATCTGCCGTAAAAAAAATTGAAGAAGGAACTTATGGTTATTGCGAAGAAACAGGGGAAGAAATAGGATTAAAAAGATTAATGGCAAGACCTATTGCTACTTTATCCATCGAAGCTCAAGAAAAGCACGAGAGACAAGAAAAAGTTTTTGCAGATGATTAGACTACAGGTATCTGTTCACCCCTTTTAAGAAGATCATATCCTTTTATAACAGCTTCTCTTTTTGCAATAGTTAAATACCATCTAGTTAAATTAGGATAATTTTTAAGTCCAATATCATGAATGTTATGACGTGCAACCCAGGGAAAAGTTGCAATATCTGCAATAGTATAATTTTTTCCAGCTAAATATTCTGACTGTCCTAATCTCTCATCTAAGTCCGCATATATTCTTCTAGTAATTTTAAAATATCTCTCTTCTCCAAATTCACTTTTGCCAGGATTGTAATGATGAAATTGATGATGCTGTCCAAACATAGGACCAACGTAAGCCATTTGTGCCATCAGCCATTGATTAATAATTAATCTTTCGGAAGGATCGTAAAATTTCCCACTTTTTTCTGCAAGGTATATAAGAATTGCACCAGACTCAAAAATTGAAATGTCACCATCTTTGATGACTGGTATTTTGCTAAATGGACTAATTTTTCTAAAGTCGGGATTAAATTGT
>VTPF01000049.1 GCA_008638025.1 Pelagibacteraceae bacterium
TATTGAAGTAAGATATGCAGATCCAAAAGATCCAGAAAGTTTTGCAAAACTGACAGATGACAAGACCAGATTATATTATGCAGAAACATTGCCGAATCCATCTTTACGAGTTTTTCCAATTAAAGAAGTTGCGGAGATTGGAAAAAAATTAAATGTGCCTTTGATTATGGATAACACTGCTTGCCCAGTAATTTGCAAACCAATCGAACATGGCGCTGCCATTGTTATGCACTCATTAACAAAATTTATTGGTGGTCATGGAACTAGTATCGGAGGAATTATTGTAGACTCTGGAAATTTCAACTGGGCCGGTGATAAACCAAGGCAGCCTAATATTTGGCAGCCAGACATGTCTTATCATGGTGCTGTTTGGGGGGACGCGGTTCCTCAATTAACCGGAGCTAACATTCCATTTATTATAAGAGCAAGAGTAGTTCTACTAAGAGATCTTGGATCTGCCATAAGTCCATTTAATGCATTTCAAATTATCCAGGGCTTGGAAACAGTTGCTCTTAGAATGAAACAGCATTGTGAAAATGCTGAAAAAGTTAAAGATTTTTTATTAAAACATAAAAAAGTAGAAAAAGTTATTTACTCAACTCTACATGATGGTGAAATAGGAAATCGTGCCAAAAGATATTTAAAAGGTGGAAACGGTGCTTTAATGGGAATGGAGCTCAAGGGGGGAGTGGAAGCTGGTAAAAAGTTTATTGATAATTTGAAACTTTTGTATCATGTTGCAAATATTGGCGATGCAAGATCTCTAGCCATTCATCCTGCAAGCACAACTCACTCACAATTAAATGAAGCAGAGATGTTACAGGCAGGTGTAACTCCTGGTTATGTTCGTTTATCTATCGGAATTGAACACGCTGATGATATTATCGCTGATATAGATCAGGCTTTAAACGCGTAATTTAATAATTATATCAAATGAGTCACAATTAGTTTTGTGACTCATTTTTTTTTAATATTATCATACTGATGAAAAAAAATAATATTGTGGTTGTTATTGGAAGTTCAGGATCAATTGGTTCGGCATTAATACAAGAATTAACTAATCAGGGATTTCAAAATATTATTGGATTTAGTAGATTGTCCAGTCCATCTCTAGATTTATTAAATGAGCAATCAATTGCTCAATCCGCAGAGTTTGTAAAAAATAAAAATATTCCCGTTAGTTTAGTTTTTGATGCTACGGGGTTTTTGTATGATGACAATCATATGCCAGAAAAGACTTATAAAAATATAGACCTTTCCTTTATGAAAAAAAATTTTGAAATAAATGTTATGGGTCCGGCTTTAATTATGAAATACTTTTTGCCATTATTGGATTGTGATGAAAAATCAATTTTTGCAAGCATTTCTGCAAAAGTTGGTTCAATTTCTGATAATAGGTATGGTGGCTGGTATTCTTATAGAGCTTCTAAGGCGGCCCTAAATCAAATAGTTAAAACTGCCTCTATTGAGATGAAGATGAAAAATAAAAATGCAATTTGTCTATGCATTCATCCAGGTACAGTAGAAAGCAAATTATCAAAACCATTTCAAAAAAATGATTTAAAAATTCAATCACCACAAGAATCTGCTCTCCACATTTATAAAATTTTGATGACTTCTAGCGCAAAAGATACTGGTTGTTTTTATAATTGGGATGGAAAAAAAATTGAGTGGTAATTTTTTTTATTTTAAATAATATCTTCTTATGATTTTAATTGTTGCATTCATTATTGGACTTGCTGCGGGAGCTGGTCCAGAGAAAACTAATGAAGTAATCAATAAAGCTTTATCAAAAGGATCTGAGATATCTCAGTCTGCAAAAACAAAAGCAACTGAGATTACAGAGTCAGCCAAATCGAAGGCCATTGAACTAAAAGATAAAGTTAAAAAGTAATATTTTATTGAATCGTTATTCTGTGCATTACTCGGTGTACACCGGTAAAGTCATTCACTGGATTATGCAGCATTACATGGTTGGACCAAATAGCTAGACAATTTGGCTCCCATTCAAATCCATAAACAAATTCTGGTTTTGATTGGTGATGAAATAAATAATCCAGCAAAGCTTTGCTTTCCTTTTCTTCCATATCGACAATTTTAGTTACATGTCCTGGAGACAAATAAATTGATTTTTTATTATTTCTTTTATTTACTTTTATTATCGAATGAATTGCTGACATAGTTTTTGGATCAATTCCCGTACCTTTTTCAGCAACTCGGTTATTTCTTGTTTTGGATATAGGGCCATCAGCACTAAAAACAGCTTTTAAATGTTCAATTTTGTTTTTGTATTCATCAGGTAAATTCTTGTAACTTTCATACTGTGATGCAAATAAGGTATTGCCTTTTCCTTTAGGAGGACTTTTGATTGAGTATAACATTGTGTATTGAGGAGGTTCTTTTGTATAAGTAGAGTCGGTGTGCCAACCTTCTCCAAACATTATATTTTCATCAGGTTTTTTTTCAACGACAGTAATTTCTGGAAAACCATCCAATCCTTTTAGCATTGGATAATCCGCGCATTGCCCAAACTGTTTAGCAAAGGACACATAAGATGCCGAATCTAAATTTTGATTTCTAAAAAAAACTACGCCATATTCATCTAATGCAATTTTAATTTCTTCTATTGCTTTTGAATCAGCTTTTTTAATATCAATCTCAATAAAAGCTCCCACATTATTTTTACAGGCAATAACATTTATAGAATTAAACATGTTTTCATCTTAGTTTTTTGTTAATATAAAAGTCAATAATAATTAGCATATGAAGTTACTTAGATTTTTTACATTATTTCTATTATTTTTTATTAATACTGCTAACGCTGCTACGAGATTGTCTGAGAAGGATTATGATCGATTAGTTGATTTTGGTTATAATAAATTAAATGCATATCCTGATGATTATTCAGGCGTTAAGGCTTATTGGTACACATTAGAAGAGCAGCTTGCGCTGAAGCCAAAATTTTTAGCCTTATTAACGCAAGAAATGCAGTTAGATGGCAAAGTGATCATTAACACTCATGTATACAATAGTAGACACCATGTATTTGCCAGTAGAGATGCAAAGTGTGGAAATGAAAATAAAAAACTATTTGATATTCTAAAAAAATGTGAAGATTTAAAAATGCCAATCATTGAAGACGAGGATATAAGTATTGATGATTTTGCCAGAACAATAATTGATCATTGCAACGAAACAAAAACCAAAAATTTAAAAACTCAGAGTGGCAAGTTATTAAATATTTCTCAAGAAAAAAAATGTAGTATTAAATATATTAATTTTACCAGATATCATTTTGCCAATGTGTTAAAAAAATCTGTTGATGAAAGTCCTCCTAAAAAAAACAATATAAATCTAGATAATTTTAAAAAAGAATGTGAAGACCTTGGATTTAAACCAAAGACTGAAAAATTTGGTGAATGTGTTCTACGCTTGGTTGAATCTTCAAAAAGATAAGAATTAATTGTTGTTATTCTTTATTTATTACAGCTGGACACATGCTTATAACTATGTCAAATTTTACATCACAATAAAAACGGGGGAAAATAAATGAAAAAATCATTTAAATTATTAAGTGGTATTGCTTTTATTCTTTCTTTATTCATCACAAATTCCTACTCAGCGGGAGATGCTGAGCAAATTAAAGCTTTAAGTAGTTTTAAAAAAACAGGATTGGATGTTAAAGGAGAAGTAATTCCACAAAATACAAAATATGCAGAAAATATTAAAAAAAATATTTTACCCAATATAAAACTACCACAAGGATTTAAAATATCTTTATTTGCTGTAGCGCCTGACGCAAGGCATATGGCAGTTGGTAGAAACAAAGGTACAGTTTGGATTGGAACAAGAAAAACCAAAGTGTGGCAAGCAACTGATAGAGACATGGACAATGTAGCTGATACGGTTGATCAATTTGCTCCAACGGTTAAGTTTGATATTCCAAACGGACCTTGTTACAGCGATGATGGACATTTATATATCGCAGAGAGAAACAGAGTATTATGGTTCCCTGCTGCAGAATACTTTATGGAAAGTCCAGATACCGTAGCCATTCCTATTATTGATCAAGGAAAATTAATTCCAGAAGCTGAAGAGTCTTATAATCACACAGCAAGAGTTTGTGCGATTAGTAAAAAAGATAATAAGCTTTACGTAAGTATGGGACAGCCATTCAACGTAGCTGGACCAGAAAAGTATCCATTATATGATCAAGTAGGTATTGGTGGTATTATTCGATTTAATCGTTTTCCAGGAAAATTGGATAGAGAAGTAGTCGCTATTGGAATTAGAAATTCAGTAGGACATGCGTTTAATCCAAAAGATGGATCACTTTGGTTTACAGATAATCAGGTAGACGGAATGGGTGATGAAACACCTCCAGGAGAATTGAACAGAGCTCCAAGATTAGCGAGCAATGTTTGGTATGGCCACCCATATTATGGTGGAGGAAATGTTCGAACAAACGAATATAAAGACAAACCAATACCAGAAGAATATGCTAAAAATTATGTGAAGCCTCAAGTTGAAATGATTGCCCATGCGGCAGACTTAGGAATGATGTTTTACACTGGAAAAATGTTTCCAAAAAAATATCACAACGCAATTTTTAGTGCTCAACATGGTTCATGGAATGCTGTGAAACCACGTGGTGCTAGAGTTATGGTAACTTACTTAGACAGCAAAGGAAACGCTCAAAAAACGGAACCTTTCGCTGAGGGTTGGATGACAGATATGGGAACCTATTTGGGCAGACCTGTAGATGTCCAACAATATGTAGATGGCTCTTTATTAGTTTCTGACGATAAAGCAGGAGTTATATACAGAATCACTTACGAAGGTAAAAAGTAAGTAATTAATTATATTTATGAGCCGGCTAAAACCGGCTCATAAAATTCATATAAAAATCAGAAGCTATAAATGAAAAAAATTTATTATTTAGTACTATTGTTGTTTTTATTTTCATCGCAAAATGTTGAAGCTGCAAGTGATCAAGAAAAAAAAGTTTGCAGTGGTGGATTGTCTATTTATGATAAAAATGGAGAAATAAAAGTTGTAAGACCAAGCACATGTATTACCGAAAAAGAATATCAAGCTTATTTAAAATCCCCAGATTATCTTTGCCAATATTACTTAAAATCTATTTGGAAAGAGTCAGAAAGACCTTATGGTAAAAAACAATATCAATATACAGAAGAAAAATTGAAAAAAATTAAACAGTTAAAAGAAGAAGGTAAGGCACTGTGTGATTCTGGAAAATTAGCAGAAGGGGAAGCCAAACTCAAAGAAGCCATTACCATTATAAGCTTTACCAGAATGAACTAGATGAAATTGTTTAAAGTATTCTTTTTCATCATTATCTTAGTTAGCAGTGCAGATGCTGCAGAGCCAAAGAAAAGTAATGATTGGATGAGAGATTTAGATAAAGTTGTTAAAGATTCAGGTAGAGCGTACTGGTTAAATAAAAATTCTCCCAATCAATCAACAGAACTTTCAGCTGAATTAAAAGAAGGTAAAAGAATTGCAATGACAGTTTGTGGAAGTTGTCACGGAGTAGATGGAATTGCAACAGGAGCTGGCAATTCTGCTATTGTCCCTAATATTATTGCTCAAAATAAAGAATATTT
>VTPF01000050.1 GCA_008638025.1 Pelagibacteraceae bacterium
TAACTAAAGAAATTATAAAAAAAAACCCAAAAAAATTTTTAGCTATAGAAATTGACACTTCATTAAAAGAAAAGTTAGAAAAACTATTCTTAAAAAAAAATCATAAGTTAATTTTTGGAGATGCGCTAAAATTCAATGAAAATAATTATTTTAAAAAAAATGCAATTATTATTGGTAATTTGCCATATAATATTTCTCTAAAATTACTTACAAAATGGATTTTTCAATATTTGTCAAATAACTGGTTTGATGAAATGGTGCTTATGTTTCAAAAAGAAGTTGGGGAAAGATTAACTTCATTAGAAAACTCAAAAAAATATGGAAGAATTACACTTTTAACCTCTTCAATATTTGAAGTAAAAAAAATTTTAGATATAAATAAAAAAGATTTTTATCCTTCTCCAAAAGTTGATTCTGTTCTATTGTCATTTAAGCCTTTAAAAAAACCATTTTTTAACTCTTCAAATATCTATAAACTAGAATATTTAACAAAAACCTTTTTTTCTAATAGAAGAAAAAAAATTAAAAATAAAATTATTAAAATATTCGATCAGACAATAATTGATAAATATAACTTAAAACAATACTATGATTTACGAGCTGAAAATATTGACAAAAATATTTTCTTTTTTTTGGCTAAGCTAATAAATTGAAATTAATATTTGCTGATTGTTTGCATATGTGGTTTCAAAACATGATTGCTAATAATATTTTGGATTTTTGAGAGACAATTTTTAAGATTATCATTTACAACTGCATAATCATACTCACTCCAATGCATTATTTCTCTTTTTGCTTTGCTCATTCTTTTATTTACAAAAGCTTTACTCTTCTCTCTTTTTGACAATCTTCTTTTTAATTCTTTAAGTGATGGAGGTAAAATAAAAATACTGATTAAGTCTTTGGTAAATTTTTTTTTTATTTGTCTTGCTCCTTGCCAATCAATATCAAACAAAATATTTTTCCCTTTTTTCAAATCAATAATAATTTGAGATTTTAGAGTTCCATAATAATTATCAAAAACTTTTGCATGTTCTAAAAATAGTTTTTTTTTTACTTTTTCTTTAAAATCTTTTAAACTAACAAATTTATAATCAATTCCGTTTACTTCCCCGCTTCTTGGTTTTCTTGTTGTTAAAGATACAGAAAGCTTAACGTTGGGAATCTTATTAACCAAATGTTTTGTGATTGTTGTTTTTCCTGCTCCTGAAGGAGAAGAAATAACTATTAAAATTCCTTTTGTTTTTAATTTTAACAAAAACTACTTGCCGGCTTTTTCAATAAATTTTATAGCATCGCCAACAGTAAGTATTTTTTCAGCTTCACTGTCAGAAATTTCAGCACCAAACTCTTCTTCAAATGCCATTACTAACTCAACCGTGTCCAAACTATCAGCTCCTAAATCATCGATAAAACTTGCATCATCAGTAACTTTTGATGCATCGACTCCTAAATGGTCTACAATAATTTTTTTAATCTTCTCACTTACATCGCTCATAATTTATCCTTTTTTTAATTTTATATATTTATTTCCTTTAGATTAATAAATTGAATTAATCAAGCCATATACATTCCACCATTAATATGCAATGTTTCACCAGTTATATACTTGGATATTTCTGAAGCTAAAAACACCACTCCATTTGCAACATCTTCTCCTGTACCCATTTTTTCCATTGGTATAGTTTTTAAAAGTATATTTTTATAATCATCTTTAAGGACTGAAGTCATATCACTTTCAATAAAACCTGGAGAAATACAGTTTATTCTAATGTTCTTTTTTGCATATTCTCTTGCTAAAGATTTAGACATTGCAATCACAGCAGCCTTGGAGCTAGTGTAATTAACCTGTCCAGCATTACCCAAATGAGCAACAACAGAGGTTATATTTATAATTGAGCCACTTTTATTTTTAATCATAACTTTTATTGCCTCTTGGCACATTAAAAAGCTAGTTGTGAGATTTAAATCGATAACTTGAGACCAATCCTCCTTGCTCATTCTTATTGCAATATTATCTTTTGTTATTCCGGCATTGTTAATCAAAACATCAACTCCTCCTAGCATGCTCGTGGCATCCTTAAACATCTCGGCTAGCTTCGAATGATCATTAAGATTGAATTGAATGGCATGTATGCCGGTATATTTTTTTTTAACTTTATCTAAATTCTCTTGATTTGAACCAATAATTAAAACTTCCGATCCCAAGGCATATAACTTTTCTAAAATTGATAATCCTATGCCTCTGGATCCTCCTGTTAATATAATTTTTTTATTTTTTAACTTTAAATCAATCATAATTTATTTTTTAAATCTTCTAAATTACTAAAATTTTTTATTGATATATCCTTATTAAATCTTTTTAACATTCCACTTAAAGATTTTCCAGGTCCAACCTCAATAAAATTATATACTTGATTTGCAAACATATATTCCATTATTTCTCTCCATCTTACTTTTTTATAAATTTGTTCAATTAATAATTTTTTAATAAGTTGAGAATTATTAGTCTCCAATGAATTAACATTTGATACAATAGGTATTTTTGGATTTTTTAATTTTAATTGCATTATTAGTTCTTCCATTTTTTCAGATGCTGGTTTCATCAAGCTGCAATGAAACGGTGCCGAAACAGGAAGTAAAATAGTTTTTTTTTTAATTTTATTTTTTATTTCTATACAACATTTGTCAACTTCTTCTTTATTTCCACTAATTACAATTTGCCCTGGACAATTATCATTTGATATTTCAACAGAAGTAAAATGACCCTGTTTTATAATTTCTTCAATTTCAGAGCTCTCAGAACCCAATATTGCTGCCATCGCCCCATCACCAGCTTTAACAGCATTTTGCATCGCATTTCCTCTAGCTTTTAAAATGATTGCGGCATCTTTTAATGAAATAGAATCTGAACAAACAAGGGCAGTATATTCCCCTAGTGAATGTCCTGCGCAAAAATCAAAGTCTTCTATTTTAATACCGTTTGTTTCTTGAAGAACTTTAAAAATAGCAACACCAGTTGCCATAATGGCTGGCTGTGTATTGGTAGTTAAGTTTATATCTCCCTTAGAATCTTCAAAAATTATAGAGCTCAAGCTTAAATTTAAGCTTTCATCTACTTCGTCATAAATTTGTTTCGCTACCTTAAAATTTTTATAAAAATCATGACCCATGCCAACATATTGGGAGCCTTGGCCTGGAAATAATATAGATTTTTTCAATTTATTAGTTTTTTTAAATAGCTTGATATGATTAGCATTATAATATAATTAACAACTTTTTTTAGCAAGAAAACATTAATTTTATGAACTTCTACGAGCATACGTACATAACTACACCAGAATTAAGTTTGCAAGAAATAGAAAATATAAGAAAAAAAATTAATGATATTCTTGAAAAAAATCATAGCAAAATACTAAAAGAAGAAGACTGGGGAATAAGATCTTTAGCATATCCAATTAATAAGAACACAAAAGGAAAATATAATAATATTTATATAGAGGGAAACAATAAAGTAATTAAAGAAATTGAGCAATTTGAAAGATACGATGAGAGAGTAATAAAATTTTTATCAATTAAAATAAAAAAAATTCCTGAAGAAAGTTCAGAACTAGTCAAAAATTTATAAATCATGAAAAGAAAAAAAGATAAAAAAAAATTTAACAAGTCTGGAGCAAATTCTTTATTTAACAAAAGTAATCAAAGACAAAGTAAATCTTGTCCTTTGAGTGGAAAAAATGCACCTGAAATAAATTATAAGAATTTAAAATTATTAAAAAAATATGTATCTGATACTGCTAAAATTTTACCAAGCAGAATAACTAATGTATCGCTTGGAAAACAAAGAGCTTTATCTAAAGAAATAAAAAAAGCAAGAGTATTGGCATTAATGCCATACGTCGGAGATTAAAAATGGAAGTAATACTACTAGAAAATATAAAAAAATTAGGAAGCATTGGTCAGAAAGTTAATGTTAAAGCTGGGTATGCAAGAAATTTTCTTTTAAAAAATAAAAAGGCATTGCTAGCAAATAAACAAAATATTGAATACTTTGAAAAACAAAAATCTGAAATCAACAAAAAAAATGAGATTGAAAAAGAAAAGGCTAAAGAAGTCTCAAAATTAATAAATAATGTTGAATTTGAAATTTTTAAGGAAGCAATGGAAAATGGTCAACTTTACGGAGCTATAAATATTAAAGAAATTATTACAATAATCAAAAATTCAAAAAATGTTGATATATCTTCAAATCAAGTTGAGATAAAAGGACAAATTAAAACCACTGGAGTTTCCAAAGTTTATATAAATTTACACGCTGACGTTCAGGCTTTGATTAATCTAAATGTTAAACCAAAAGTAGAATAACATTTTCTAAAAATTAGTTAACTTTTCCACATTAATACAAATTATAATTTTATTGAACAGCCGTACCTTTGTAATAAACTCAAAGTAAATGAGCGCTCTTCAGAATATTGAATTATTATCAAATTTAAATAGTTTACCCCAAAATTTAGAGGCAGAACAGACTGTCTTGGGATCAATTCTTGTTTCTAATGAAATATATGATGAAATTACAGATATTAATGAAGATTCTTTTTATAATCCTATAAATAAAAAAATTTATAAAATTATTCATGATTTAATGCAAAAAGGATTGCTTGCTAATCCAATAACTCTAAAAAACTTTTTTTCTAACGAAAATGAATTAAATGATATAGGTGGAAGCGAATATCTTGTAAAACTGACAAAATTTTCAACTTCCAAACTACAAATTAAATATTATGTAAATCTTTTACATGATCTAAAAATAAGAAGAAATTTAATACAAATATCTCAAGAAACACTTGATGAATCACTTAATAAAAACTCTGAAATAAATGCAGAACAAATTATAGAAACAGCTGAAAAAAAATTATTTGATATTGCTGAGCGAGGAAAATTTAACAAATCATATATAGATTTTAAAGAGGCTTTGACCCAAACGATCGCCATGGCTTCTTCAGCTTATAAAAATGAAGAAGGCATTGTTGGTGTTCCAACTGGATTGAGAGATTTGGATGACAGACTTGGAGGATTGCACAAACAAGATTTAATTATTATCGCAGGAAGACCGTCCATGGGAAAGACTGCTTTAGCAACTAATATTGCTTTTAATGCAGCAAAGATAATTATTAATAGAAAAAAAAAATCATCTATTGTTTTTTTTTCTTTAGAAATGTCATCTGAACAATTATCTACAAGAATTTTATCTGAACAATCTAGAATAAAATCTAACGATATTAGAAGAGGAAAAATCAACCAAGATGATTTTGAAAAATTTATTGAAACATCAAAAAGTTTAGAAAATCTTCCTTTATTTATTGATGATACGCCTGCAATAACAATCTCAACTCTAAGTAATAGAGCAAGACGAATAAAGCGACTACACGGACTTGATTTAATAATTGTAGACTATATTCAACTGATGAAATCAGGAAATTATAGGAACGAAGGTAGAGTCCAAGAAGTGGCAGAAATAACCCAGGGCTTAAAAGCTCTCGCAAAAGAATTGGATGTCCCTATATTAGCCTTGTCTCAGCTATCAAGAGCTGTCGAGCAACG
>VTPF01000051.1 GCA_008638025.1 Pelagibacteraceae bacterium
TCTGCAATAACAGCGGGATTTCTAGGATCATCTTCAGGAATACCAGCTTCAACTTTTCCAACTAAGTCAGCACCAACATCAGCACCTTTTGTAAAAATTCCACCACCCAATCTAGCAAAAATTGAAATTAAAGATGCACCAAATCCTAAAGCAACAAGAGCATTAACAACTTCTCTCTCCTCAACTTTATACTGAATTAAAAAATAATAATAAACTGCAATTGATAATAATGCTAAACCAGCTACTAACATTCCAGTTACTGCGCCAGATTTAAATGCAATTGCCAAGCCTTGAGCCAAACCTTTTCTCGAAGCTTCTGCTGTTCTTACGTTAGCTTGTACAGAAATTAACATCCCGACATACCCAGCTATACCTGATAAAGTTGCACCTATTAAATATCCTAAACCAACCCATTTGCTAAAAAGCAAAACAATTAAAATCAAAACAGCAAAACCAACCATCGCAATTGTTTTGTATTGTCTGTCCAAATATGCTTTTGCACCAATTTGAATTGCTGATGCGATCTCTTGCATTTTTGCATTTCCAGCGCTTGAATTTAAAATTTGTTTACTTGCAATAAAACCATAAAGAACTGAAATTACTCCGCAACCTATTACAAGATTTAAAACGAGACTTGGACTTAACATATTTGATTCCTTTATATTTGTTGATTTCGAAAAAAAGGATACATGCCAAAATTAATCAATAAAATCAATAAAATTCATTATTAATAAATTTCATTAAAAATTAAGATATACTAACTAAAATACTTTACTTTTTGACTTAAAAACAGCATCCAAAACAGCATTAACCAACGATTTTTGCTTAATATCGTAATACATTTCCGTAACCGCCAGATACTCATCAATAACAACTTTGAAGGGAATTTTTGGCATATAGATAATCTCAAAAATTGCCGCCTTTAAAATTATTTTAAGAATCATATCTAGATTTTTAAAACTAACTTTAGTTGATAAATTACTTATTAAAATTTCATCAAGATATTTTTCCTTTTCAAAAAAACCGTTAAATACTTTTTTAATAATTCTAATGTAAGAACTTTTGGGAAATATTATCTGATGTTGAGGATCACTAATTCTTTCATAAATTTTTTGAATAACTACTAACCTTGAACTTCCTTTCATTTATATATGTTTCAAAAGAGATATTGCAGCATTTGCAGCTTCAGTTCCTTTATTCTTAGACTTTAGTTTGCCACTTCTTTCAACAGCCTGCTTGTAATTGAGGGATGTGATAATACCATTTGTTACTGGTTTGCCTGAAGAAATAGAAAGCGATAATAAAGAATTTACGATAGCGTTTGATATAAAATCAAAATGAGGAGTTTTTCCCTGAATAATACAACCAAGCGCAATGTAAAAATTATATTTTTTTTTCTTTATAAAATACGAAATGAGAGTTGGCACTTCCAGTGAGCCAGATACAGTTTTTACATCAAAAATATATTTGTTTTTCTTAAGCGTTAGAATGCAGCTTTTTAACAAATTATCCGATATGTGCTCATAATAATTAGAAACAACGATTAGTCCTTTTTTTTTCATTTTAAAATCTCCTGCTTAATGATTTTAATTCCAAATCCATCAAGTGCAACTAATCTTTTTTTTGAACTTGAAACAAGTACCATTTTTTTAATATTTAAACTTTTTAAAATTTGAGCACCAACTCCATAATATCTTAGCGCATTTCCTTTTAAAGAAATCTTATTTATATTTTTAGAAGAAACAGAATTTGGAAATTCGGATAAATCACCATGATTAATTATAAGCAAAACACAGTTTTCAAACTTCTTAAAAAAATTTAATGTTTTTTTAACCTTTTTGTTAATACTTTTGTTTAAAAAAATATCTATAGATCCCGAAGACAGAACTCTTACTTTAGGTATTATGTTACTTGATAAATTACCTTTAATGATGGCAAGATGATTTAAACCATCTATTTTATTGATAAATGTTTTTAATAAATATTTATTATTTTCTAGGTTAAAAAACTTTTTATCTTTTAAATAGATTTGATTTTCTTTTTTTAACCTATAAGAAATAAGATCTTCAATTTTTGCTATTTTTAAATTATGTTTTTTTGCATATCTTAAAAGTTGAGACCCTTTTGCCATTGTGCCATCTTCATTCATAATTTCACAAATTACGGCTGATGATCCACATTTAGATAATTTAGCAATATCAACGGAGGCCTCGGTATGGCCAGCTCTAACTAGAGAACCACCATTCCTCGCGACTAAAGGAAAAATGTGACCAGGTGTAGATATGTCTTTCGTTGACGAGGTGGACTTAATTGCAGTCAAAATTGTTCGGCAACGATCATGGGCAGAAATTCCTGTTGTTACACCTTTTCTTGCTTCAATACTGACAGTAAATGCAGTTTTTAACCTTGATTGATTTGAACTGGGCATGAGCTGCAGACCAAGTTGGTCTGCTTTCTTTTTATCAAGTGCTAAACAAATAAGACCCCTGCCATATTTTGCCATAAAATTTATTTTTTCAGGTGTAGTTTTGCTCGCAAGAAAAACTAAATCGCCTTCGTTTTCTCTGTTCTCATCATCCACTAAAATAAAAATTTTTCCTTTCCTAGCTTCAGACAGTATCGTTTCAATTTTGGAAAAAAAAAATTTGTTCATTTATTATTAACTTTATTAAGATATTTTATGACAATATCAAATTCGATATTAACAATATCGTTTTTAGTCAAATTAATTAAATTGGTCTCTTTCAAAGTATGAGGAATTATAACCAAAGTAAAAATATTTTTATTAACTTTAACAATTGTTAGTGACACTCCGTTAATAGATATAGATCCTTTATCTATTAAATAATTAGAATAATTAGGGCTTATGGAAACTGCAATTGTCCAAGTTTTTAATTGTTTTTTTATTGATTTTATTTTTCCAATTGTATCAATATGTCCTTGTACAAAATGTCCGGCAATTTCATCTCCAAATTTTAAAGATCTTTCTAAATTAACTATAGAATTCTTTTTTAAATATTTAAAATTAGTTAATTCAAATGTTTTGTATGAAATAAAAAAAAATAATTTTTTATTAATAAAAGAAGTTAGTGTCAAACAAACACCATTAACACAAATAGAGCTACCAATATCTTTTTTTTTGCATTTTAAATTTGATAAAAGAACTAGCTCATAGCCCTTATTTTTTTTAGCATTCGAAATTACTTTTGCAGTTTTTTTAATGATTCCAGTAAACATATCTAATTTATAAATAACTCATTATCATCTAAATTAATATCTACTCTGTATTTATTTAAATTTTTATTAAAAGCAGAATTTATTAGAAATTTTGCCGATTGATGTGATTTTTTAATGTTTTTCTGTGATTTGATAAAATAAAATTTATTAACTAAATTTTGTTTTTGAAAAATCTCCAAGGTTTTAACTCCACCTTCAATCAATAATCTTTTTAATCCAAGTTTGAAAATACATTTTAAAATATCATTTGGACAAATAATCTTATTTCTAGATTTTAATTTTATAAGATTAAAGTATTTTTTTAATTTTTTTACTTTTGTAAAATTTTCACATGAATGAATAATATATATTTTTTTTGAATATAGACTCAAGTGTTTCAGATAAAAATCAAGGTTCTTATTGATTACAAATATTTTTGGAGAAAAATTATTCAAACCTTCAATTCTACAATTTAATTTAGGGAAATCTTTTAAAAAAGTATTTTTTCCTATTAAGATTGAATCATTAAAATATCTTAATAAATGGGAAAACTTTAAGGACTTTATATTAGTAAAATATTTTTTATCAGGAACTGAAGTATTTAAATTTTTTGTTATTGCTAGCTTGGCAGATACATATGGGGTCTGATGCTGTAACGCAAAATTATATTTATCATAAAAATCTTTGAAATTTGTTTTTTCAATTGATGTACGTATTTTATTTTTTTTTAAAAAATTAAACCCTTTTTTATAAACAATTGGGTTTTTGTCATAATAAGAGAAGTAAACTTCATTAACTTTTTTTTCTTTAATATTTTTAACACAAGGAGGTGTTTTTCCGTAATGAGAGCACGGTTCTAATGTTATAAAAATTCTCTTTCTTTCGTTTATTGGAACTCTTAAAAGTGCATTTTTTTCAGCATGTGGTCTGCCACTCTCTGAAGTAAAACCTGTAGATAAAATTTTATTATTAAAATCTGTTACCACACAGCCAACAGATGGATTTTCTGCAGTTTTGTATAAATTTATCTGAGCAAGCTTAAAAGCAAGCTCCATAAAATACTTTCTATAAAAATTATTTATTTTTTGGGACATTGATCTTGTCCACAAATTCCTCGAAATCTTTAACTTCTTTAAAATTTGTATAAACTGATGCAAATCTTACATATGCTACTGGATCTATTTCTTTTAAGCCATCCATTACAAATTTACCAATGGTTGTTGACATAACTTCATTTTGTCCAAGATCTTCTAAATTTCTATAAATTTTTGAAACGAATTTTTCAATTGTGTCAGCATCCACCGGTCTTTTTCTCAGTGAGATCATAACAGATCTAGTAAGCTTATCTCTATCAAATGGAGATTTTCGCCCATTTTTTTTAACTACAGTTATTTCTCTAAATTGTACTCGTTCAAATGTTGTAAATCTTTGATTGCAACAATTGCTTTGTCTTCTTCTTCTTATGGCCGTTCCATCTTCGGTAGCCCTCGAGTCTATGACAGATGTATCTTTTTCTTTACAAAATGGGCAAATCATAAATCTAATAAATTGGAAATTTAGAGCAAAGCTCTTTTACTTTCTGCTTAACTTGATTTTCTATTAAACTGTTATCTGTTTTATTATCTCTTAAACCCACCAATACCTTGTAAATTAATTCTCCAACTAGCTTAAACTCTGCCAATCCAAGACCTCTGGTAGTGCAAGCGGGAGTTCCAAGTCTTATACCTGAAGTGATCCAAGGTTTTTGCTCGTCATAAGGTATGCCATTTTTATTACAAGTCAGATTGGCTTTGCCCAATGAAATCTCGGCTTCTTTTCCTGTCAAGCCAAAAGGACGCAAATCTATTAAAACTAAGTGCGTGTCAGTCCCCCCTGAAAAAATTTCTAAACCAAGATTTTTAAGAGTTTCTGATAACATTTTAGAATTTGCAATTACGTTTTTTGCGTAAGATTTAAATTCATCTGAAAGAGCTTCTTTAAAGCATACTGCTTTACCCGCAATTACATGCATTAGTGGCCCACCTTGCAGGCCTGGGAAAACTGCTGAATTAAATTTTTTAGAAAGTTCTTCGTCATTTGTGAGTATAATACCACCTCTTGGGCCTCTCAACACTTTATGAGTTGTGGAAGTTACAACGTCTGCATAATCGCAAGGGTTAGGATAAACTTGACCAGCAACTAAACCAGAAAAATGAGCCATGTCCACTAACAACTTAGCTCCCACTTCAATAGAAATTTCTTTAAATTTTTTAAAATCTATTATCCTTGAATAAGCACTTCCACCAGCAATAATTAATTTTGGTTTATTTTTTTTGGCAATATCTAAAACTTCTTGATAATTTATTAATCCTGTTTTTTTATCCACTCCA
>VTPF01000052.1 GCA_008638025.1 Pelagibacteraceae bacterium
TTTTTTTTTTTTTAAAAAAAAATAAGGCTTGCCTGAAGAGTGACTTAACACTTCTATATCTAAAAAGGAAAGATTTTTTCCAAAACCGGTACCCAAAGCTTTTGAAAAGGCTTCCTTTGCAGCAAAACGCATTGCAATTTTAGAATCTTGATTTAATTTTAAATTATTGAGAATTAAAAGCTCTTTTTTTGTAAATATTTTTTTTAAAAAAGATTGTTTATTTTTTTTACATATTTTTTCTATTCTTTTAATATTTACAATATCAGTTCCTATACCAATGATTTTCATTTAATTCTTAATTATTTTAATAAATTTTTCTACAACTGGTTTGAGACCGTAAAAAATAGAATCTGATATAATAAAATGACCAATATTAAATTCTTTAATTTCTTTAATTTTTTTTAAATTTTTAGCACTTAAATAATTAAGTCCATGACCACAGTGAATGCCAAAATTGTTCTTAGTAGCAAACTTAGCTACCTTTTTAATTTTATTAAATTCATACAATGCTTTTTTTTTATTACTTTTCTCTAAAATTTTACAATAGGTTCCTGTGTGTAATTCAATATTATTTGCGTTTAATTTTATTGCTTGCTTTATATTTTTTAAATTGGGGTCAATAAATAAAGAAACTTTGATATTATACGATTGAAGTTTTTGAATATTTTTTTTTAAATATTTGAAATTATTAAATAAATTTAATCCTCCTTCTGTAGTTAATTCTTTTCTATTCTCGGGAACAATGCATACAAAAGCTGGCCTGATTTTAATTGCAAAATTTATCATTTTTCTTGTCAATGCCATTTCCAAATTAAGTGGTTTCTTTAGAATCTTTTTTAATTCAACTACATCAGAGGGCTTAATGTGTCTCTGATCCTCACGAAGGTGAACTGTAATGGAATCAGCTCCCGCTTCTATACATTCTAAAGCAGCTTTTTTAATTGAAGGGTGCATTCCTCCTCTAGCATTTCTAATTGTAGCAACATGATCAATATTAACCCCCAGTCTATATGATGTATTCATTATAAAATTTGTCGACTGCCTGGTTTTGTAGGAGATATATTTTTTAACTGACTTGGTAAATTATCTGGTGAATATGTAGGAATATCTAATTCAATTTGTGATATGATTTTATCTTTTATTAATGATTTTCCAGATGATCGATCGATAATACAAGCAAAGCCAGAAACAGAACCTCCATTATCTTTTAAACATTTCGCGCATTCTAAAGTGGATTTCCCTGTGGTAATTACATCTTCAACAATTAAAATATTTTTAAAATTGCTTGGATCAAAACCTCTTCTTATAGTGAATTGACCATCTACTCTTTCTGTAAAAAAACTTGGAACATTCATGTGTCTAGCGACTTCGTATCCAGCTAAAATACCACCTAGCGCTGGTGATACTATTGCATCACAAGAAATATTTGAAAGTTTTATTTTTTCTGCTAGGGATTTGCAAATTATCTCCGCTTTTTTAGGAAACATCAACAGCTTTGCACATTGAATATATTTTTCACTTCTAAGTCCTGAAGAGAGTATAAAATGACCCTCTAATAATGCTCCAGTTTCTTTTAATAGACTGGTAGTTGTTTTGTCATCTATCATTATCTTATTATTTTTCTACTTTTCTATTTCTAATAATTTTAAAATTTAAAGATCGAGCTTTTAGCTCTGAAATTAAATTAGTAAAATCTTTTAAATTATTTATCTCAAGATCAAATATGAAGCTTAAAAAGTCTTCTTTTTTATCAACTAATTCTACGTTATAAATATTGCATTTATTTGCACCTATTAAACTACATACATCACCTAAAGTACCAGCTCGATGACTTAATAGTACCCAAATACTACTTCTGTGAATTTTAGTTTCTTTATTAGCAGGCATTTTGTCGTGCCAATATTTTCTTATAGAAGCCCTGGCTTTTCCGGTTTTAGAAAAAGATAGCCAGTGTAGAGATGGGGATTTTTTAGTTGATGTAACTATTTCAACTTGGTCACCATTTGCTAATAGTGTTTGTAGTGGAAATTCTTTACCATTAATTTTAACTCCTATGCATGCGTCCCCAATATCGGAATGAACGGCATAAGCAAAATCAATTGCCGTTGCTTTGGATGGCAATCTTATAACAGCACCTTTTGGTGTAAAGCAAAATACCTGATCTTGATAGAGTTGTAGTTTAGTATATTCCAAATAATGCTCTGGGTTTTCCCCGCTTTCTATAAGTTCCACCAAATCTTTTAACCAATTAAAATTTTGAACATGATCGTATGCAGTTTTTTCATTATCTTTATAAATCCAGTGAGATGCAATACCGCGTTCAGCAAAATCATGCATTTGTTGTGTTCTTAGTTGTATTTCAATTCTTTGATTAAAAGGTCCAATAACCGCTGTATGCAAAGAAGAATAGTTATTAGATTTTGGAGTAGAAATATAATCTTTAAATCTTCCAGGAATTGTTTTCCAAGACTGGTGTATAATACCCAGGGCTTTGTAACAGTCATCGACATTATCTAAAATAATTCTAAAACCAATAATATCTGTAATCTGTTCTAACGAAATTTTTTTTGTTTGAATTTTTTTCCAAATTGAAAAACAAGATTTTTCTCTACTGGTAATCAAAAAATTAATACTTTTTGCTATTAATTTTTTTTCTAATTCAGTAGAAATTTCACGAAATAATTTTTGAGTATTTGGAAAAATTTTTTCCAATCTTTGTAAAATTAGTTGTCTAGCATCAAAATTTAAAACTTTAAAAGATAAATCTTCTAACTCGTCTCTAATATTATGCATACCCAAGCGCTCAGCTAGAGGCGCATATATTTCCATCGTTTCTTTTGCAATTCTAATCCTTCTATCATCAGAAATTATAGAATCGATAGTTCGCATATTATGAAGCCTATCAGCTAATTTTACTAGCAAAACTCTTATATCTTTTGAAGTAGCAAGAATAAGTTTTCTAAAATTTTCCGCAACTGAAAATTCTTTATTTTTATTTTCTAATCTAGATAATTTTGTGACACCATCAACCAATTCAGCAATTTCACTACCAAATCTTTTTTCTACTTCATCGTAAGTTGCAATTGTGTCTTCAATGGTGTCATGTAATAATGCGGTTGTTATTGTTGGCCCATCTAATTTTAATTCTGCAAGTATATTGGCGACTGCTAAAGGATGATTGATGTAAGGATCTCCAGAATCTCTTTTTTGACGAGAATGAGCTTTTTCAGCAAAATCATAGGCATCTCTAATTTTTTGAACATCTAAAAAACTGTTATAACCTTTAATTTTAGTTATTAATTGTTCTTGATTAAGCATAAACAAACTATACCAAAAAATTAAAGCTTGGTAATCTTATTATCTTTCAATCTACTTAGCTTATTGATTAAATAATTAATAGATCTACTAGTTTTAGGACTTTTCCATAGTGGAGATATTTCAAGCAATGGCATAAGCACAAAAAGTCTTTTTTCTAAGTTTTCATGAGGCAGTTTAAGATTGTAAAATTTATTTTGAATATCTAATTTTAATAATTTAAAATCAATAATATCAATATCCAAAGTTCTTGGTGAATTTTTTTTAAGACGAAATCTTCCAAATTTTTTTTCAATTTTTAAAATTATATTTAACAATTTAATTGGTGACACATTTCCTACACAAAGTGCAACAGAATTTATAAATTCAGGGTCTTTTGGATTTGGATATGCCTTGCTACGATAAAAAGAAGACTTCTTTTTTATAACCAGCCCACTTTTTTCCAATTCATAATAAGCTTTATTTATAATGAAAGTAGAATTTCCATTTTTTGATTTTAAATTTGACCCAAATGCCAGATAAATCATTTAATTAACTTGTTTTTCTGAAAACCCTAGCTTTTTCTCTATTCCAATCTCTATTTTTTTTAGTTTCTCTTTTATCATGATTTTTTTTTCCTTTGGCTAGAGCAATAAGAATTTTAGCAATTCCTTTTTTATTAAAATAAATTTTTAAAGGTACTATGCTATAACCATCTCTATTAACTTTACCGATTAATTTGTTAATTTCTTTTTTTTTTAGCAAAAGCTTTCGTAACCTGCGTGGTTCGTGATTGTTATAACTTGATTGAGAATATGTAGGAATATAAGAATTGTTTAAAAAAATTTCACCGGCCTGATCAACGGCATATGATTCTGCAATATTTGCCTTTCCCAGTCTTAATGATTTAACTTCCGGACCTAATAATTCGATTCCAGCTTCATAAGTATCTTCAAAAAAATAATTAAAACTAGCTTTTCTGTTTTGACAAACTACGTTGTCGACAGATTTTTTATTTTCTACCATTTATATAATAGATAATTGCTCTAAAACTTTTCTAATTTTTTCTTTTGAAATTTCTGATGCAGTAACTAAAGGAAGCCTGACTTCATCGTTCATTAATTTCATTAAAGATAAAGAATATTTTGCTGGTACTGGGTTACTTTCAACAAATAAAATATTATGTAAATCAAAAAGCTGATCAAAAATTTTTTTTGCTTCATCAAAATTACCACTTAAAGATAATTTTTGAAATTTTGAACACAGGTTAGGAGCGACATTAGCTGAAACAGATATACAGCCCGACCCTCCTCTTTTATTAAATTCATGTGCATTCTCATCATTTCCAGTAAGCATTAGAAAATCTTTTCCCATTGCTTTTAAATGAGCGTCAACTCGATTTAAATCTCCTGTTGCATCTTTTACACCAATAATATTTTTAAGCTCATAAAGACGACTCATTGTATCAACACTCATATCAATGACGCATCTACCTGGAATATTATAAATTATAATTGGTATGCCACAGCTATCATTTATGGCTTTATAATGCTGATACAAACCTTCCTGAGTGGGTTTGTTATAATACGGTGTAACTACTAATGCCGCATCAGCTTTTGCATTTTCAGCATATTTGGTTAATTCAATAGCTTCTTTTGTAGAATTCGAACCTGTACCTGCAATTACGGGAACTCTGCCTTTTGAAATTTTAACAGCAATATCAATAATTTTTTTATGCTCAAAATACTCTAAAGTTGGAGATTCGCCAGTTGTACCACCAGGTACTATACCTGCTGATCCCTGCAAAATCTGAAACTCAACAAAATTTTCATAACTTTCCACATCTAAATTACCATTCTTGAATGGCGTAACTAGAGCTGTAATAGAACCTTTAAACATAAGCACTTATTGTATAATTATGCACCTGTATAACATAAAAAAATAAATTAATAACCATATTAATGAAACAAATCCAAATAATAGTAACTGGAATAGGGATAATATTAATATTATTCTCTTCTGAATTTGTTAATGCAAAATTAATTTCTCCAAAAGAAAAGCCATCAAATCTTAACTACCAAAGTAAAGAAGAAAAAACAATTCAAACAAAGGTTAAAGAAAAAAAAATAGAAATTAGCACCAAAAATCAAAAGTTAAATGTAGA
>VTPF01000053.1 GCA_008638025.1 Pelagibacteraceae bacterium
CAATATCATCTTGGTAAATCATGCTTTGATTTTCTTCTGCGACTTGAAAATCTTCAGAGAAAATGAATTTTTTTGATGAATTTTTTTTTAGCTCTTCATCAATATATCCCATCACCTCAGTTGTTTGTTTTGCAATAATGATATTAGTAATTTGTTGAATAATTCCACATTTATTTCTAACAATATCTTTTAACGTTGGTCCCAAATACTCTAAGTGATCATTAGAAATAGGAGTTAGTGCTTGTGCTATTGGTTGCGAAAAAACATTAGTACTATCACCAATTCCACCTAGTCCCGTTTCAATTATATGATAGTCGGCTTTGTTTTTAGAAAAAGCTAAAAAAGCGAGAGCAGTAATAAATTCAAAAAAAGTTATATCTTGGTGATTATTAGCACGATCTACTTCATAAACTAATTGTTCAAATTCATCATCGCTTATAAAGTGATCATTCAGAAAGATTCTTTCATTAAATTTTACAATATGCGGACTAGTGTAAACATTAACTGAATAATTATGTGCTTTTAAAATATTTTTTAAATACTCACACACACTTCCTTTTCCATTAGTTCCAGTAACCGTTATTACACCAGATAGTAATTGTTCAGGATTGTTTAAATCTTTTAGTAATCTTTTAATTCTATCTAGAGTAAGTTCAATTCGGCTTGGAGGATTAAGCTGATATAGTCTGTTGAGAAGAAACTGTATTTTCGTCGGATGCATCTATTATGTTTTCTGCTTTTTCAATTTTTAAGTTTAGCAGTATCGATAACAAATTGTACAACTCTTCTCTATGATTTTTTCGATGAATAATTCTATCAACAAAACCTTTTTCTAGTAAGTAACCCGCTGTTTGAAAGCCTTCTGGCAAATCTTCACCTATAGTTCTTTTAATTACATTGGGACCTGCAAACATAATTTTGGTTAACTCTGATTCTGCAAAAACAAATACTGAAGGACCATAAAACCAAGAAGCAGTAACTCCTCCAGCTACGGGACTTGATGCCATAATAATTGCTGGAATTCCTTTTTCTTCCAGCATTTGTAAACCAATGATAGATTTTGGCATTTGCATTAATGCATAGGCAGAGTGCTGCATTTTTTGTCCACCTGTTTGTGGAAATGCAATAAAAGGAATGTTGTGCTCAACTGCATATTTGCAAGCAAATACAAAAGCTTCGCCTTCTTCAATTCCAACAGATCCTCCTAAAAACTTTTGATTCATGCAATAGACCACTGACTTAAGGCCTTTAATAGAACCTGTTGCGACAAGTGCTGCATGTCTTTGGTTGAATTTTTTTCTAGCAGATTTAACTTTATCTTTATAAGGAGTGATATCACTCCAATTAAGAGGATCTGAACTTAGTTTAGGAGTTTCGATTTCTTCAAACTTTCCTTCATCAAATAAAATTTCAAATCTTTGTCTCGGGAGAATTTGTTGTGGCTCTTGACAATTAGTACAACAGTAAAGATTTTTTTCAATATCTTCTCGATAGATGACGGTAGAACAAGATGCACAGTTGGTCCAAAGATTCTCAGGAACGATAGATTTTTTTTTAAATAAATTATCTAATTTGGGTTTAATCTTGGCTGCAATGTCCGTTATCCAATTCATATGATTTTAGCTTTTAGTTGTTTTACCATATTCTCAACGCTACGAATAGGGTCAGTATTTCTTGCTAATGCGTTGGTAATTGATTTGCATAAGGCTGACCCTACTACTAATCCGTCAGCTTTTGCTAAAGAGCCAATAGTTTTTTCTGTAATTCCAAAACCAATAACTACATTTTGTTTATAATTAATTTTTTTTATTTTATTATAATTTTTTAAAATTTCTTTTGCCGTTACCTTTAAGGTGCCGCCAGTAGTTGATAGCATAGAAATATAATAAACCATATCATGAGAATCTTTCATTATATTTTTCATTCTTATATTTGAGGTGGTTGGAGATATAAGTTGAATAAAATTTATAGAATATTTTTTACATTTGTGAGCAAATTTTTTATTTTCTGGCCAAGGAAGGTCTACAACTATTAAACCGTCAACCCCTGATCTTTTGCAGTTTTGTAAAAAAGAATTTTCTCCTTGCTGGTAAATATTATTATAATAACCCATCAAAATAATTGGTTTTTTTTTATTATTTTTTTTAAATTGTTTAGCTATATAAAAAATATCTTTTATTTTAATTCCATTTTTTATGGCTCGGTAAGCGCTATTTTGAATTTGTCCTCCATCTGCAACAGGTGTGTTATGTGGAATTCCAAGTTCACAAATATCCACATGCTTTGCAATTGCATTTAAAATGTCTAAAGATTTTTTTTTGGTATTATCTCCTCCTACCGTATAAGTAATAAGAGCGGGCCTTTTTTCTTTGCGGCATTTTTCAAAAGCTATACTTATGTTGGATTTCATTTAAAATAACCTAATCTTTTTTTAATAATCGACCTGTCTTTTTTTGCATCCCCACAACTATTTACACAAATAATAGTGTCCTTACTTAATTTAGGAGCAATTTTAATTGCTTCTGCAAAAGCATGAGAAGGTTCTAGCGAAGGAGAAAGATCCTCTAATTTAGACACTAATTTATAGGCTTGAAGAGCCTCTTCATCTGTTGCCGAAGTATATCTTGCTCTTTTTGTATCTTTTAAAAAACAATGAAGAGGAGAAATTCCGGGATAATCCAGTCCTGCAGAAATAGATGAGGTTTCTCCAATTTGACCATCCTTGTCTTGAATTACGTATTGAGCAGCTCCATGTAAAATTCCTAGCTTTGAACCATTGGTAAGTGGTGCAGCATGTAATTTGCTATTTTTAGGACCCCCAGCTTCTACACCAATAAATTCCACTTGTTTTTTATCATAGTCCATAAACTCATTCCAAAAACCAGCAGCAGAACTTCCTCCACCAACACAGTTAATGAGCTTTAATTTTTTAGGAATAGATCCAAATTCTTTTTTTAATTGAATTATTAATTCTCTAGAAATTTGAGCTGTGCTCCATGCACAAATTTTAATAAAAATATTTGGACCAACAGTGCTACCCACCGCCATATGTGTGGTATCGCAGTTTGAAACCCAGTATCTCATACATTCACTGACCGCATCTACTAGTGTTTGACTTCCTGAATATACAGGTACAATTTCAGCTCCATTTTGGCGCATCGCATCACAATTTGGTTTTTGACGTTTTATATCCTTAGCACCCATAAAAATTTTGCACTTAAGACCAAATTTTTTAGCTGCCATACTTAGCATTTTACCGGCATAACCAGCCCCGGTATCACCTACAATATATTTTTTTCCTGCTCTTTTACAAATAAGGGCATGAACTACCGCATTATATATTTTATGTGCACCGCCATTAGCTTTTGAAACTACTTTTGCATAAATCTGCGCACCACCTAAATGCTTAGTTAAATGATGTAATTTAATAAAAGGAGTAGGAGACCCTACGTAATTTTTAAAATAATAATCTCTTTCTGTGATAAATTTTTTATCATGTCTTAATTTCTTAAATAAATCAGTTAAATCTTCGACTGGCTTTTTAAGAGTTTCGGGTATGAAATTTCCACCAAATTTTCCACCGTATAAATAATTTTTATCATGCTGGTCAATTAATTGAATTTTTTTTTTTAACTTAAGCATATTTGTTAACTTCTTTCATAAAATTTTTAATCTTTTCTAAATCTTTAATGCCAGGTTTGCTTTCTAAACTACTAGAGATATCTAATTTAGAAGTATATTGCAAAGCTTGTGCAACATTATCAATATTTATTCCACCTGCTAGAAAATAGGAACCAATATTTTTATTTTTTAATAATTTGAAGTTAAATAACTCAGATTTTTCCATCGCAGGAGTATCTAGCAACAAATCATCTGCATCGGGATAGTGATCAATTTGGTTTAAATCCTCTTTATTTTTTATTTTTATTGCTTTGATAATTTTGAGTTTAAATTTTTTTTTAATTTCTAAAATTCTATTGTTATTTTCAGATCCATGCAGCTGAAGAAAATCTACATTATCCTTGATAGTATTAATTAAATTATCATCTGGATCTACTATTACAGCAACTGTAGATGGACTATTATTTTTTATTTTTGCTGTAATTTCTATAAGCTTCAAAGGGGAAAGATTTCTGGGACTTTTAGGATAATTACAAACAAAACCTAAAAATTTAGCACCACAATTTATTGCAGTTTGAATTGCATCATAATCTCTCAACCCACAAATTTTAATAGTGGCCGACATTATTGTAACGATGAAATTAATTTTTGGATATTATTTTTTATGTTACCCCTGGTAATGCTTCTTCCAATTACAATTCCCGTAGCTCCATTATTAAAAGCTAATTTTGGTGTCATAACTCTTTTCTGATCTTGTTTTAAATCACCCTCGAGTCTTATTCCAGGAGTGATAATTTGCATTCCTTTGCATATTTTTTTTATAAATTTAGCTTCATAGCCAGAACATACAATTCCATCTATCTTTGCTTTTTTTGCAAGAGCAGCCTGTTGGATTACAATGTTTTTTATGGATTTGGTGTGTCCTACTTGCTTTAATTGATTTTCTGAAAAGGAAGTGAGAACAGTAACTGCCAATATCTTTAGTTTTTTATTTGATTTTTTTGCCGCTTGTTTTGCTGCTAGCATCATTTCATATCCACCTGATGCGTGTATCGTTAAGTATCTTACATTGGTTAAATCTTTTAATGAAAAAATTGCTGAAGAGACAGTATTAGGAATGTCCATTAACTTTAAATCTAGCCAAATAGAAATATTTTTAGATAATTGCGAAATAAAATTTCTTCCCTGTTTAGAATTAAAAAACTCTAAGCCAAATTTATATCCAATGTTTAATTTTGAAGTATTACTTTGATGAATAATTTTTTTTACTTGAGATAAATTGGTAGTATCGCAGGCAATAAAGATATTATATTTTTTCTTGATCAATTTCTTTTCTTTCTTGATTGATAGCTACGTTTAATAATTTAGAACTTTTCCAGCTAATTTTTCTTTTGGCAGGAACTTCAACTTTTTCTCCTGTTTTTGGATTTCGAGCGATGCGCGGTTTCATTGTTTTAACCTTTAGCATTCCAAAACCTCTAATTTCGATATTGTGTCCCGTCGCTAATTGATTGGATAAATATCTAAAAACACTTTCAACCATACGCTCAATGTCAGCATTTAAAACTTTGGGATATTTGGCTTGAAGTTTTTGGATTAATTCTTTTTTAACAAAAGTTTTTTTTTCCATGAAACATAGAATAGACTATTGATTATAAAGAATAAATAACAAAAATTATTGATGAAATTAGCTTACTTGTCTTCTTCTTTTTTCTTTAAAGCTGTTCCAAGTATATCTGCAAGAGAGCTTCCTGATGTAGCTGAACCATATTTTTCCACAGCTTCTGCTTGTTGCTGTTTTTCTAGTTCTTTTATAGATAATTTAACTTTTC
>VTPF01000054.1 GCA_008638025.1 Pelagibacteraceae bacterium
TTTATTCATTTAACATGCGCTATATGGTATAAACATATTATCTTATTATTAATACAAACATAAATGGAATTATATGGCTGGAAGTTTAAATAAAGTTTTATTGATCGGACGTTTAGGTAATGATCCTGAAATAAAGCAAATGCAAAATGGTAAAAGCGTTGCAAGATTAAGTGTAGCAACAAGCGAAACTTGGAAAGATAAAAATTCGGGTGAAAAAAAAGAAAAAACTGAGTGGCACAGGGTAGTAATATTTAATGAAGGATTAGTTAACGTTGTCCAGCAATATTTAAAAAAAGGTGCTCAGATTTATATTGAAGGACAATTATCAACCAATAAATATACAGACAATAATGGTCAGGAAAAATATAGCACCCAAATAGTTTTGCAAGGATACAACTCTACTTTAAAAATGCTTGGAGGCGGGACTCGTGGAGCTGATTCTTCAAGCGATCAATCATCAAGTAGCGCATTACCTTCAGATGAAATAAATCCTCCTTCGGATTTAGATGATGAAGTTCCCTTTTAATTAATTTTTTTTATACATGATCGATAAAAAAATCGAAATCAGGAATATCACCGATGAGATGAAATCATCTTATCTCTCTTACGCAATGAGCGTAATAGTTTCTAGGGCACTACCAGACGCAAGAGATGGCTTAAAACCTGTTCACAGGAGAATTATTTATGCAATGTATAAAGGTGGTTATGATTGGTCAAAACAATTTAGAAAATCTGCAAGAGTAGTAGGTGATGTTATTGGTAAATATCATCCACACGGTGACCAAGCTGTTTACGATGCTCTAGTGAGACTTGCTCAAGATTTTTCTATGAGTGTAACTTTATTAGATGGCCAAGGTAATTTTGGATCACTGGATGGTGATAGAGCTGCAGCAATGAGATATACAGAAACCCGACTCGCTAAAATTGCTGAATATTTAATTTCTGACATTGATAAGAATACAGTTGATTTCCAAAATAATTATGACGACACAGAATTGGAGCCTGTTGTTTTACCATCTCAATATCCCAACCTTTTGGTTAATGGTGCAGGGGGGATTGCAGTGGGTATGGCTACAAATATTCCTCCCCACAATCTTGGCGAGGTTATTGATGGAACATTAAAATATATTGATAACAATAATATTACTATCAAGGAGTTGATGAAATATATACCAGGACCTGATTTTCCAACTGGAGGAATTATCATAGGCAAACAAGACATTGTCCCTGGTTATGAAAAAGGTAGGGGCTCTATTAAAATAAGAGGAGAAGTTGAAGTTGAGGATGGGTTAAAAGATAGAAAAAAAATTATTATAAAATCAGTTCCATATCAAGTTAATAAAACTGTATTAATCGAAAAAATTGCTGAATTGATAAGAGATAAAAAAATTGAAGGTGTTTCTGATTTGAGAGATGAGTCTAATAAGGACGGTGTAAGAATTGCAATTGAAATTCGAAAAAATATTTCTGAGAATGTAATTATTAATCAACTTTATAAATTTTCACCTTTACAGAGCTCCTTTGGCTTTAATACCTTGGCTATTAATGAAAAAAAACCTGAATTACTTAATTTAAAACAGTTCATTAAAATTTTTGTAGATTTTAGAGAAAAAGTTTTAACCAAAAGAACTCTCTTTGATTTAAAAAAAGCTAAAGATAGAGTTCATATACTAATAGGATTATTCATTTCTATTGAAAACATAGATGAAATTATATCTATTATAAGAAAATCTAAAGATCCTAACGACGCAAAATCACTATTATTGAAAAAAAAGTGGAATTTTCAAAAATCTAAAATTGATAAAAATATTATTGAAATTAGCGAACTATCTACAAAAGTTGAATATCAATTAAGCGATCATCAAGTTAAAGCGATTTTAGAATTAAGACTGCAGAAATTAACTGCTATTGGTCATGATGAAATAAATAATGAATTAAAAGATTTATACCAGCTAATAATTAAATATAAAAAAATTCTAAACGAAAAAACAGAACTTTTAAATCTAATTAAAGGTGAATTGCTTGAAATAAAGAAAAAATTTGCTGTACCCAGAAGAACTAAACTTATTGGAGCCGTTGAATCAGTTGAAATTGAAGATGTTATTCAAGAAGAAAAAGTTATCGTTACAGTAACTAATAATGGATATATTAAAAGAACACCTTTAACTTCTATCAGACCACAAAAAAGAGGTGGTAAGGGAAAAACAGGAATTGTCACTAGAGAAGAGGATTTTGTTAGTCAATTATTTACGGTAAGCACTCTAACTCCTGTTTTGTTTTTTTCATCAAAAGGTATTGTTTACAGATTAAAAGCTTGGAAAATTCCTGAAGGATCGAATAGTTCAAAGGGTAAGGCTTTATCAAATATTTTTCCCATATCATCTGATTCAAAAATAAGCTCAATTCTCCCTTTGCCACAAGACGAAAGCACGTGGAAAGATACATATTTAATATTTGTAACTGCTGGGGGTAAGATAAGGAAAAACAGCCTTGCTGATTTTGAAAATATTCAAGCAAACGGAAAAATTGCAATGAAATTAGAGAAAGACGACCAGATCGTAAGTGTTAAAATAATTAAAAAAGATGAAGATGTAATGCTCAATACATATTTGGGTAAAAGTTTAAGGATTAATTCTAATAAAATTAGAATTTTTAAAGGCAGGTCATCTAAAGGTATAAAAGGTATAAATCTTAAAAAAGATGATCGTGTTATTTCTTTAACCGTTCTTAATCATGTTAAAATTTCTTCAGATGAATCTAAAGCTTATATTAAAAAATCAAGAAATGATGATGAAGAAGTAGAAGATACCAATTATGAAATTAGTTCAAAAAAAATCGATGAATTAAAATTAAAGGAAGAGTTTATTTTAACTATTACAGAAAATGGTTATGGAAAAAGATCATCATCATACGAATTCAGAGAAAGTGGAAGGGGAGGCCAAGGAATAATTAATATCGTCACTTCAGAAAGAAATGGAAACGTTGCAGCTTCATACTCAGTTAAAAATGACGATGACATAATGTTAATTACTGATGGAGGACAAATGATAAGATGCAAAGTATCTGAAATTAGAATTACTGGTAGAAATACCCAAGGTGTTAGGATATTTAAAGTTGATAATGGAGAAAAAGTTGTTTCCTCTGTTTGTTTGGCGGATGAGTCAGAAGAATAAATATTATGAAGAAAATTGGTCTATATCCTGGAACATTTGATCCGATCACATTCGGTCATCTTGATATCGTTAGAAGAGCCTCTTTGATAGTTGATACGTTATATGTGGGTATTGCTTCGAATAAAAATAAAAAAACCCTTTTTTCACCTTCTGAAAGAGTTGAGATTGTTAAAAATTGTTTAGAATCTTCTTTGAAAAATATCAAAAATATTAAAGTTGTGACTTTTGATACTTTAACTGTAAAATTTTGTAAAAATATCAATGCATCAGTTATTTTCAGAGGATTAAGAGTAGTTACAGATTTTGAATATGAATTCCAATTAGCAGGCATGAACAATAGATTGGATAACAAAATACAAACTATTTTTTTGATGGCAGATATAGAAAATCAACTTATTTCGTCAAATATGGTAAAGGAAATTGCTGAACTTGGAGGAAATGTATCTAAATTTGCTCCCAAAGAAGCAATAGTATATTTAAATAAAAAACTTAAAAATAAGAAATGAAATTTTTATTATCCAAATTTATATTTTTATTATTCTTATTTTTATCAACCATAAAAGGAGAGGCAGTGGAAAACCCAAAAATTATTTTAACTACCAAGTATGGAGATGTAAAAATTGAACTTTATAAAGACACAGCTCCAAATCATGTAAATAGAATTATAGAATTAAGCAAAGCTGGTAAGTATGACGGTGTTGCATTTCATAGAGTAATTGATGGATTTATGGCACAAACTGGAGATGTTAAACACGGAAATACAAAGAATGGTTTTAATGCGGCTATGGTTGGAACAGGTGGCTCAGATTTACCTGACTTAACTCAAGAGTTTAATAACATTCCTCATGAAAGAGGAACTATTTCTATGGCTAGATCTCAAGATCCTAATAGTGCAAATAGTCAATTCTTTATTTGTTTTGATAAAGCTCCGCATTTAGATAGACAATATACTGCTTTTGGAAAAGTTTTAGAAGGAATGGAATTTATAGATAAATTAAAAAAAGGTGCACCTGGATCAGGTTCTGTAACTAATCCTGACATTATTGTAAAAATCACCGTACTTTAATTTTTAATGTCATGTTCATTTAAAATTTTAAATGAAAATGCAGGAGCAAGACTTGGTTTAATCTCTACACCAAGAGGCGATATTGATACTCCGGCTTTTATGCCTGTTGGTACCGCAGCAACTGTTAAAGCTTTACTAATAGATCAGGTTAAAAGCACTGGAACCCAAATTATTCTGGGTAATACCTATCATTTAATGTTGAGACCTGGAATTGAAAGAATTGATAGAGTGGGTGGATTGCATCAATTTATGAATTGTGATTTACCAATATTGACCGACTCTGGTGGTTTTCAGGTAATGTCATTATCAAAAATAAGCAAAATAACAAACGATGGTGTAACATTTAATTCTCATATAGATGGAAAAAAAATTTTTATATCTCCTGAGGTAAGTATTCAAATTCAAAAGAGTCTCAACTCAGATATTGTAATGATTTTTGATGAATGTCCTGAATACACTCTGGATAAAAATAGAGTGTCCAAAGCTGTTAATCTTTCAATTGATTGGGCAAAAAGATCTAAATTAGAATTTGGGATTAATAAAAATAAAATGCTATTTGGAATAATTCAAGGAGGGATATTTAACGATTTAAGAAAAGAATCATTAGATAGACTTCAGGAAATTGGTTTTGATGGTTATGCGCTTGGTGGTTTGGCTGTAGGCGAAAAACAAAATGAGATGTTTGAAGTTTTAGACAATATTTCTCAATTTCTTCCTAAAAATAAACCTCATTATTTGATGGGAGTAGGCACTCCCTCCGATTTACTAGGTGCAGTTAAACGAGGCATTGACATGTTTGACTGTGTTCTTCCAACAAGATCAGGTAGAACTGGTTTAGCCTACACGTGGGAAGGAAAGAAAAATTTACGTAACGCAAAATATGCTACAGACGATGAACCACTAGATCCAAAAGTAAATTGTCCTGCGTCACAAAATTATTCCAGAAGCTATTTAAATCATTTAACAAATTCTAATGAAATTTTAGGTTCAATACTTTTAACATGGCACAACATTGCTTTTTACCAAGATTTGATGAAAAAAATAAGAGAATCAATTGCTGACAACAATTTTGAAAATTTTTATCGTAAACACTTTGAAATTTTAAACAGTTAGTAAAATACTCACACTTAAATTTTGTATTAGTATTGATTATTACTCTAATGTTTTATAGACAGTAACCTCTTAATATATTGAAATA
>VTPF01000001.1 GCA_008638025.1 Pelagibacteraceae bacterium
GTGTACGACAAATTTTTTTTTGACAAAAAATAACCGTCCACGCTTCTCTTCCAAATTTACGATTTCAAGAGCTCAACAAAACTACTGAAAATTCTCTATTTAAAGAAAGAATTTTCCTTAATTTTGTTATGTTTTTTGTATAAATTGCACCTAAATAACTGAATTATTCAGTGCAAGGACTCGTGGTAATATTGTTAAATACCAAACAAGTCAATAGTTAGAATGGAAGAAAAACATCATTTTACTGGGTTTTTTTCCTTTTTTGACTAATTATCAACTATAAATTGTTTTAAAATCAAAAAAAAATGAAAAAACTAAAAATCAATAATTTTTCTAAAGAATTATTTACTATAACAGTTTTTATATTAATTGCTTTTACATTATTTTTTTTAAACAAACCAAAGGCAGATCAAAATAAATCTTTTGAAATAAATGAAGAATTTAACAAAGAGCTAAATAATATTTATTCTTTTTTTTTAATTAAAAAAAATAATCAAAATAATAAAAAAATTATTAAAGTTGAAAGCGGAGATTCTCTTCAAAAAATTTTATTAAAAGAAAAAATACCTCAATTAGAAATTAATAAGATTTATTCTAAAATTGAAAAAAAAATTGACATAAGAAAAATTCAAAAAGGGCAATTAATACAACTTGTTTTGGAAACAAAAGATAAGGAAATAAAAATTTCAAGATTATCATTCCAAATAGACAACCTTTCGACTGCATATCTTTACGCAAATAAAGATAATTATGATTTAAAACTTGTCACAAAAAATCTAGAAAAAGTAAATTTTTTAGCAAAAGGGGTTATTAAAAATAGTCTTTATAACTCTGCAATAAAAATTGGGGTTGATGCTGAAATAATAATAGAGTTTGCTAGAATTTTTGGTTTCGAAATTGACTTTCAAAGAGACATTAGGGCAAATGATGAGTTTAAAATATTGTATGAACGTTTTGAGGATGATCAGGGAGAACCTTACAAGAATGGAAATATAATTTTTGCCTATATGAAAAATAATGGAAAAGAAATGTTGCTTTATAGATTCAAAGATGAAGAGAATATCATTGGTTATTATACTCCAGACGGAAAGAGTATTGAAAAAGCTTTAATGAAAACTCCAATTAACGGAGCAAGACTTTCTTCTACTTTTGGTTTTAGAAAACATCCCATATTAGGTTACAATAAATTACATCAAGGAACAGATTTTGCTGCGCCAAGAGGAACACCTATTATGGCATCAGGATCAGGAGTGATTGAGAAAGCTTCATGGAATGGCGCATATGGAAAATATGTCAGAATAAGACACAACTCAACATACAAAACTGCTTATGCGCATTTATCACGATTTGGAAAAAATATTAAATCTGGATCAAGAGTGCAACAAGGACAAGTTATTGGTTATGTAGGTAGCACCGGAAGATCTACGGGGCCTCATCTTCACTATGAAGTTTTGGTAAATAATAAAAGAGTTAATTCACAAAAACTAAATTTACCATCTGGCAAAAATTTAACTAAAAAAAATAAAGAAAATTTTATTAAAGAAATTCAAAAAATTAATGAACTCATGCTAATTTCAAAAACTAATAAATAAGTTACTTAACGCTGGTTGGTAACGACTCTTCTGGCTGGTCTTCTGAAATCTCTATATTGCCATTTTCTTCAGCCACTTCACTCTCAGAACTTTTTACTTCTTCACTCTCTTCACTATTTTTTATAACTGGTCGCTGCTCAGGAAGCTGTCTAACAAAGTGATCCGCATGCTGAAAGTAGCTTTCGGCTAGTATTATGTCGCCAGCTGAAAGAGCATCATTTGCAAGAGTTCTGTACTTTTCTAAAAGTTTTAAAATATTACCGGAATTACGGTTTCCACCGTTTCTGTTTCTTCCAAAATTGTTAGAATTACCGGATTCTCCAAGCGAAACTACTTGCCCAGACCCATTATTTCTAAAATTATTATTGGGTCTTCTGTTATTAGATCTTAAATTATTACGACCCCTAGGTCTTCTTACAAAGCTTGTCATTTTGATTGTTGTTTCTATTTAAAATAAAAAATTAATTAATAGATAAGTTGAAGTTCACATATTATTTAACATTTGTCAAAACAAAATTAACTAATTTTCATTGCTAAAATACAACGAATTTCACCATTAATTAATTTAAATTTATCAATAATCTTAAAAGAATTGGCAAATAAAAATTTTTTTATTTCTTTATAATGACGATCTCCCATTTCCAATCCCAAAAAACCATTTTTCTTAAGAGAGGCTGACGCGATAGAAATAATTTTTTTATAAAACTTCAATCCATCAACTCCTCCAACCAAAGCCATTTTTGGTTCGTAGTTTTTAACATCAGATTCTAATTTTGTATAATTTATATCAGTCAAATAAGGTGGATTAGATAAAATAATATCAAATTTTTTTTTTATATTTAATTTAAATAAATCTTGTTTGATTAATTTTGCTCTACTACCTAATTGATTTTGATTAATATTTATATGAGCCACTTCTAAAGCTGCAGAGCTTATGTCTACCCCAACTCCTTTAGACCTGCGAAGTTCTTGCAAACAAGAAATAAGCAAACATCCAGATCCACATCCAATATCTAAAATACAAAAAGGTTTTGATTTATTATTAATTTTTTTTAATAACATTTCAATTATAACTTCAGTTTCAGGTCTTGGTATCAAAACTCTTTGATCAACAAAATAACTCTCATTCCAAAATTCTTTTTTATTAAGAATATAAGCAACCGGTTCATTTTTTTTTCTTCTTTCAATAAGGCTATTGTATAAATTTTGCTGGTCTCGATTTAGTGATGTGTTTTGTTTGGTGATTAAGTTTAGTCTAGAGACTTTTAATACTTCTGCTAAAATTATTTCGGAATCTATCTTTGCTGTTTTTATATTCTGATTATATAAATCTTGATAACTTTTGTTTAACGTTTCTAAAATTGTAGTCATTTAAATTATTTTACAGTCTCTAATAATTCTTCTTGATGTTTAATCTGCAAGGCGTCAGACATTTCAGAAAAATCATCTCCAGCTAAAAATCCTGTCAACTTGTGCATGGTAAGATTAATTCTGTGATCTGTTACTCTACCTTGTGGAAAGTTATAAGTTCTAATTCTTTCAGATCTATCTCCGCTGCCAATTTGACTTTTTCGTGCAACAGATCTTTCTTTTTCAATTCTCAATCTTTCTGCTTCGTATAATTTTGATCTTAAAATTTTCATCGCTTTGGCTTTATTTTTATGTTGTGATTTCTCATCTTGCTGGGAAACTACTACTCCAGTTGGAATATGAGTAATTCTAACTGCACTATCAGTTGTATTCACAGATTGTCCTCCAGGACCGCTTGATCTAAAAACGTCTATTCTTAGATCGTTTTCGTCGATTTTAATATCAACATCTTCTGCCTCCGCTAAAACAGCTACAGTTGCAGCAGATGTGTGCACCCTACCTTGCGTTTCTGTATCAGGAACTCTCTGCACTCTGTGAACTCCTGACTCAAACTTAAGCTTAGAAAATACATTTTTTCCAGTTATGGAAAATATAACTTCTTTAAAACCACCAGCTTCGCTGGAAGATGCGGATAACACCTCTACTCTCCAGCCATTGATAGAGGCCACTTTCTGATACATATTGAAAAGATCAGAGGCAAACAAAGAAGCTTCTAGCCCTCCCGTTCCAGCCCTGATTTCAACAATAGCGTTTTTTTCATCAGCCTCATCTTTAGGCAAAAGGAAAACCTTTATAATTTTTTCATACTCCACTTCCTGTTCTTTAATTACCTGCAAATCTACTTCCGCCATTTCACGAATTTCTTTATCAGAATTTTTATCATCTAATATTTTTCTTAAATTATCTTTATCTTTATAAAGTTGTATAAATTTTCTAACAGTATCAATAACCTCACCGATTGATGAATATTCTTTAGAATTTTTTACAAACTCTTTTTTATCAATATCGGTTTTGGATAATGAACTTTCTAATTCATTATAACGATTTAAAATATTTTGAAGTTTCTCAAGTGGTATCATGATAATTTAGTTAGTTTCCTGATCTGATCTCAGCAGCTTTTTGTTCTACCAAAGAAACGATGTGATCGATTATTTGTTCAGACGGAACTTTATGATCTGCGAGGCCATGGAGATAAATCATATTATTTCCTTTACCCCCGCCAGTTAAACCAATATCCGTTTGCGAGGCTTCTCCTGGACCATTGACAACACAACCAATTATGGAAAGAGTTAACGACTCTTTAATATGAGATAATTTTTTTTCTAATATTTCTACAGTTTTAATAACTTCAAATGCTTGTCTAGCGCAAGACGGGCAGGAAATAATTTTTACTCCTCTGTTTTTTAAATTTAAACTTTTTAAAATTTCTAACCCAGCTTTAATTTCATCAATAGGATCGGAAGATAAAGAAACACGAATTGTATCTCCAATGCCTTCCATTAATAACATGCCCATCCCTATTGAAGATTTAACCGTTCCAACAAAATAACTACCTGCTTCGGTAATTCCCAAATGAAGAGGATAATCACATTTGGACGCTAATAATCTATAAGAACTTGTTGCTAAAAAAATATCAGATGCTTTAACGCTAATTTTAAAATTATAAAAATCTAAATCTTCTAAAATTTTAATATTATTCATTGCACTTTCGACCAAAGCTTCAGGGCAAGGTTCTTTATATTTTTCGAGCAAACTGCTATCTAAAGATCCTCCATTAACTCCGATTCTAATTGAACAATTAAAATCCTTTGCTGCTTTTACTATATCTGCAACTCTTTCTTTCGATCCTATATTTCCAGGATTAATTCTTAAACAACTCGCTCCAGCTTTGGCTGCTTCAATAGCTCTTTTATAATGAAAATGAATATCAGCAACTATAGGAATATTAGTTTGCTGAACTATTTTTGATAGAGCTTTAGTAGAATCTTCATCAGGACAAGAAACTCTTACAATATCAGCACCTGCTTCCTCGAGATCGTTAATTTGCTTAACCGTTCCAGGAATATCTGTTGTAAGAGTATTGGTCATGGACTGAACTGAAATGGGAGCGTTACCACCAATAAGAACCTTGCCAACATTAATTTGTTTGGATTTTCTTCTATTGATAACCCTAAACGGTCTAATCTCACTCATTATTTGTCAAGTTCAAACATTTGATGAATGACTTGAACCGCCTCTTTTGTATTTTGCTCATCTACTAAAACAGAAATTTTAATTTCAGAAGTGGATATAACTTGAATATTAATTTTTTTTGAAGCAAGCGCGTTAAACATTTTATAAGCAACTCCTGGATGAGTGATCATTCCAGCTCCTACTATTGAAACTTTAGAAACCTTATCGTCTGAAATAAATTTATCATAATCGAGATTTTGTTTTAATTGTTCAATTAGTTTTTTAGTTTTACTTAAGTCATCTCTTTTAATCGTAAAAGTAATATCAGTTTTAGAGTTGTCTGAAGAAATATTTTGCACAATCATATCAACAACAATATTATTTTCATATAACGGTTTAAAAATTGCAGATGCAACTCCTGGCTTGTCTTTTACTCCCTGCAAAGTTATTTTTGCATCATCAGATGAATAAGCAACGCCTGTAATAACCTTATCATAGGAAATTTTATCTTCAGAGGTAATCTGTGTTCCAGAGTTATTTGAAAAAGTTGATTTTACATAAATATCAACATCATTGATCATAGCCTTTTGAACAGAACTACTTTGCATCACTTTTGCCCCTAACGTTGCCATCTCAAGCATTTCTTCATAAGAAATCTTTTCTATTTTTTTTGCTTTTGGCTCAATGGCTGGATTGGTAGTATACACCCCTTCAACATCTGTATAAATTTCACAAAAATCAGCGTCTAAACATTTTGCAATTGCAACCGCCGAGGCATCCGAACCTCCTCTTCCAATTGTAGTAATTCTATTATCTTTTGACAGACCTTGAAATCCAGGAATAATTGGAACCACACCTTGGCTCATGCTTTCATTTAAAATTTTTGAATTTACCGATATTATTCTGCTATTTTTATAGTTTCCTTCTGTAACAATTGGTATTTGCCATCCAAGCCAAGATCTTGATTTTATTCCAAGTTTTTGCAAAGCAGCAGCCAATAAAGTGGATGTAACTTGTTCGCCAGATGAGACTAGAGCATCGTACTCATCATTAGGAAATTCATCTGAAATTTTTTTAGATTTTTGTATTAAATCATTGGTCACACCGGCCATTGCTGAAACAACAACTGCTATTTGATTATTTTCATCATATTTTTTTTTAATAATATTGGCCACATGCAATATTCTATCCGTGTCTGCGACAGAGGTACCTCCAAATTTCATTACAATTTTAGACATATAAAGTATATTTTCGCTACATAATTACTCTGGTAGATAAAAATAAGCAATAATACAAAGGAAGCATGAATAAAAAAACTGCTAATGATGAAGAGATTAAAAAGTTTTCCGCTATGGCAGCTGAATGGTGGGATCCAAACGGAAAATTCTCTCCTTTGCATAAATTTAACCCCGTTCGACAAGAATACTTAGTTAATAAAATTGCTGAGCATTTCTCCATAGATCTTGAAAAAAAATTTTCTTTTTCCAAACTAAGTATTTTAGATATTGGTTGTGGCGGCGGTTTATTATGCGAACCCTTTGCTAGGTTAGGTGCTGAGGTTACGGGAATTGATGCATCAAAAGCCAATATAGAGGTAGCTAAAATTCACGCAAAAAAAACTAACCTATCTATAAACTATCTGAATAAAGCCCCTGAAGAAATAACAAATAAAAAATTTGATGTTATTTTATGTATGGAAGTAATTGAGCATGTGGACAATGTGGAGCTTTTTATTAAAAGTTGCGCACAGCTTTTAAACAAAAATGGAATAATCTTCTTTTCAACAATTAATAGAAATCCAAAATCTTTTTTATTTGCAATCATTGGAGCTGAATATGTGCTCAGGTGGCTACCGATTGGAACCCATAACTGGAAAAAATTTTTAAAACCCCAGGAAATTATAAACTATGTTTCTCCCTATTTTTTAATTCATAAAGAAACAAAAGGAGTGAGCTTTAATCCTTTGGCAAACAAATGGAGCTTGAGTAATGATGTATCGGTAAATTATATGTTATATTTTATAAAAAACTAAGAATCTGTTTTTTTAACCCAAGGTATAGAACTTACTTCAATTCCCTCTTCTATCAGTTCGTTTGTTTCCTCGGAACTAGCATGTCCATAAATATTCCTTGCTTTTTTTTTATCATAATGAATAGAACGAACCTCAGATACAAATTTATCACCAACATATTCTGCATTTTTTTCAATGTAACTTCTTAAATCTTCCAATTTTTTTTGAACATTCTTGTACACAGCTTGTTGTTTATTATTGTCAGTATTTTTACTTGCTACCACTTGCGGAGCCATAATTTGTTTTGAAATTTTATTTGAAACACCGCAAATACAGCTCAGCATTTTCTTTTTTTCTAATTTATCGAACTCTTCTGAATTGCTGAACCAACTCTCAAATTCTTTTCCACATTCACATTTCAATTGATACTTAATCATAATATTTATTTAGCCATTGTTTACAAAAATTCAATACAAGCAAAAGATAATAAAACCTACTATTTTATATGCTCAAAAATAAAAATTATAAAATCCTGAGCTCAATTTATTCAAAATAACTTTGCTTCCTTCTAAAAAATTTAATTCTTGTATTTCTGAGATATGTAACCATTTTATTTCTTGTCCTTCTCTAGACTTTACAATACCTGACCATTTATTTAGAAAAAAAATACCCAAAACGGTAATTTCATTTTTTTTATATTTATGAGTTATAATATCTAAATTAGTTAAACTTTTTTTCTTAACTCTAATACCCAACTCTTCATACAATTCTCGTATAATAGCATTATGAAAACTTTCATTTTTTTCTAATTTACCTCCTGGAAATTCCCAAAAATTGGCAAAAATTTTGGAAGATAATCTTTTTGAAACTAAAAATTTATTTTGCTTTTGTAAAATACAACAAGATACTAAATTGATCTTCACAGTTAACTTCTGTAATCAGCATTTATTGAAATGTACTCCTGGGTTAAATCACATGTATAAACTGTAAAGTCATCATTGCCAGAACCCATTTCGACATCAATAATTATACTTTTGTTTTGCATATAACTCTTTACATCCGATTCTTTGTAATTTTTCGCAATCTCTCCACCTTTAAAAATTACATAGCCTCCAATTTTTAAAGTAATTTTATCTTTATTAATATTCTCACTTGTTTTTCCAACCGCCATAATAATTCTACCCCAGTTAGGGTCTTCGGCGGCGATAGCAGTTTTTACTAAAGGTGAGTTCGCAATAGAAAAACCTATCGCCTTTGCTAAAGTTTTTCCTCTGCATTTTTTAATATTAATAGTTATAAATTTTTTAGCTCCTTCTCCATCAATAGCAACTTGCTTTGCTAAATTTAACATGACTTCCTCTAATTTTCTTTCAAAAATTTTAGCCTCTTTTGAATTGATATTTGTTATTGGTTTGTTTTTAGATTTATTGGTAGAAAATACTAAAACCATATCATTGGTAGAAGTGTCTCCATCTACAGTTATTGCATTAAATGTAGTTTCAACTTTCTTTTTTAAAATAGAATTTAAAACTGGCTGAGAAATATTAATGTCAGTAAAAATAAAGCCAAGCATAGTTCCCATATTTGGAAAAATCATACCAGAGCCTTTTGCTATTCCGGAAATATTAACTATTTTTCCATTTATATTGAAACTTTCAAATGCCATCTTGGCAATAGTGTCTGTGGTCATTATCGTATGAGCGGCTGCGACCCAACTATATCTATTAGGATCAGTTACGCTATCCAGAAGTTTATCAAGTGAGTATTTTACTTTAATGATTGGAAACTTTTCTCCTATTACTCCTGTGGAGGCAAACAAAATATCTTTGGTATCAACATTTTTACTTCTAGATATCAGGTAGGCAATTTCTTTAAGACTATCATATCCTTGCTGACCATTTAATGTGTTGGCATTTTTTGTATTAACAAAAAGTGCTTTAATTTTTTTAGATTTAATTTTTTGATTCCAAATAATACAATGAGATTTAGCTGAGGATTTTGTATAAACTCCAGCAAAGGTTGCCCCATCTTTAAAATAAAAAAAACATAAATCATTTCTTTTTTTTTTATAAAGATCAGCAGAAGCCCAGGATAGCTGTAAACCTTCTATTTTTGGCAAATCTGGAAAATCTTTAATCTTATAATCAGATTTTTTATTGAATAATTGGTTAAAACTTATTGCCATAATATATAGTTTGATAAAAGACAGGTTTATAAGTTAGAAATGCAAACTTTACTATATTAATAATTATATAGCTTTAATTAAATGCTTAAAAATTTAAATTTTTTAAAAAATATTTTTGGATCTACTAACGATCGTAAACTATCCTCATTGCAACCTATTGTTGCTAAAATAAACAATTTAGAAAGTATTTTTGAAAAATTATCTGACAACGAGCTTCAAAATAAAACTGCGCAATTCAAACAAAGATTGAAAAATAACGAAACACTGGATCAAATTTTACCTGAAGCTTTTGCCTTGGTCAGGGAAGCTAGCAAAAGAGTCATTGGCCAAAGACACTTTGATGTTCAATTGATTGGGGGGCTGGTCTTGCATCAAGGAAAAATATCAGAGATGAAAACGGGTGAAGGAAAAACTTTAGTTGCGACCTTGCCGGTCTATTTAAACAGTTTGCTAGAAAATGGAGTCCATGTTGTTACCGTCAATGATTATTTAGCTAAAAGAGATTCTGAATGGATGGGTCAAATTTATAAATTTTTACAGTTGAGCGTAGGATGCCTAACCAATGATGTGCATGATGATCAAAGGAAAAAAATTTATAACTGCGATGTTGTTTATGGAACTAATAGTCAATTTGCTTTTGACTATTTAAGAGATAACATGAAACTATCTATAGAAGAGATGGCTCAACGAGAATTTAACTATTGTATTGTTGATGAGGTAGATAGTGTTTTAATTGACGAGGCAAGAACTCCCCTAATTATCTCGGGTCCTTCTGAAGGAAATAGCACAGAATACTTTTTATGTAATAAAATTGTAAAAGAGTTAGAGCAAGCAGATTATCAAATAGATGAAAAAGATAGAAACGTAAATCTTACTGACTTAGGTATAGATTCTGTTGAAAAAAAATTATCACAGGTCAAGCTTCTTCAAGGAGCTAATTTTTACGATCCTCAAAACTTATCCTTAGTTCATCATATTAACCAATCATTAAAAGCTAATTTACTTTTTGTAAAAGATAAAGATTATATCGTTAGAGATAATCAGGTTCAAATTATTGATGAATTTACTGGTCGGGTTTTAGATGGAAGAAGATATTCTGATGGACTGCATCAAGCGATTGAGGCGAAGGAAGGCGTGCCAATTCAAAATGAAAATCAAACTTTTGCATCAATAACTTATCAAAATTATTTTAGATTATATAAAAAATTAGCAGGAATGACAGGTACGGCCATTACAGAAGCAGAAGAGTTATTTGATATTTATAAACTTGATGTAATTGAAGTTCCGACCAATGTTCCCATGAGCAGAAAAGATTTAAATGATCAAATATACCGAACTGAAAAAGAAAAATTAAACGCGATCATAAATGATATAAAAGACGCACATAATAAAAAACAACCTATTTTAGTTGGCACAACAAGTATTGAAAAATCAGAAAAAATTTCTCAAATATTAAAAAAAGAAAATCTTGCTCATAATGTTTTAAACGCCAAGCAACATGAGAAAGAAGCTGAAATTATTGCGCTCGCAGGCTGCCCGGGAGCAATTACCATTGCCACCAACATGGCCGGAAGAGGAACGGATATTCAGTTAGGTGGAAATTTAGATGCAAGATTAAAAAACGCTAAAAATAAAGATGATGAGATTAAGCTTCACAAACAAGATAAAGAAATAGTTATAAACGCTGGTGGCTTATTCGTGATTGGGACAGAAAGGCATGAAAGCAGAAGAATAGACAACCAACTAAGAGGTCGTTCTGGAAGGCAAGGAGATGCTGGAAAATCAATTTTTTATTTAAGTTTAGAGGATGACTTAATGAGAATTTTTGGATCAGAAAAAATAGATTTTATGTTGCAAAAATTAGGATTTAAAGAAGGAGAATCTATTGACCATCCATGGATAAATAAAGCATTAGAAAAAGCTCAACAAAAAGTGGAGTCCAGAAACTTTGAAATAAGGAAAACTCTTTTGCAATTTGATGATGTAATGAACGATCAAAGAAAAGTTATTTATGAGCAGAGATTAGATGTTATGAAAAGTAATAATATCTACTCCATCATAAACAATATCTTTGAAGAAGTAATAAACGATATTGTTTTAGCTAGTAACAATTTAAGCACAAATAATGAAGAAAGAGAAAGTTTTAAATTAAGAATAGAGCGAATATGCGGAACAAAATTACCAGATAATGATTTTAAAAATTTCATTCAAAATTCAAAAGAAAAGAAAATAGAAATTCTAGAAAAAAATTTTAAAAATAAACGTCAATCACGTATTGAAAAAATATCTGACGAAAATAACCAAGAAGTAGAAAAAAAAATATTTTTACAAAATCTTGATTTTGAATGGAGAGGTCATTTACAATACCTAGAACAATTAAGGCAAGTTATTGGCCTCAGGGGCTATGGGCAAAAAAACCCACTAGATGAATATAAAAGAGAAAGCTTCGAATTATTTCAATCTCTTCTGAATAAAATTAAAGAAAATTTAATACTCTTTTTATCTAATCTTGAAGTTTCATTAGAAAGAGAAATTGAACAAAGCGCAAATACACAATCAACAGATCATGCCGAAGGGTGTTTATTAAAGCTTCATCCAAAAGAAAAAATATCTAGAAATGAAAAATGCCCTGCGACTGGAAAAAAATTTAAACAATGCTGTGGAACTCTAATATAATAGCCACAAAAGACCAATTATAAACAAACCAAACAAAGCTATAAATATTTTTTTATTTTTAATAAATTTATTTTTAGATAGTTCAAGAACATTAGTTGTATCAAAAACACTTACATCCTCGGGAAGTTTGTTTCCAATAGCTAAAAATTTTTCTTTTCTTTCTTGAATAATTTCAGCAGAATTTTTGTTAAAAAAATAATTTAAATTATTAATTAAACTTTGTTTAATTAAATTGGATGCTTGCACAGGATTACGGTGCGCTCCCCCTAAAGGCTCTTGAATAATTTCATCAATAATTTGATGTTTTAACAAACTTTGTGCTGTGATTTGCATAGACTCAGCCGCTTCTTTTGATTTAGATGCATCTTTCCATAAAATAGAAGCACATCCTTCTGGAGATATTACTGAATAAATGGAATGCTCTAACATTAAGACTTTATTAGATGTGGCGAGAGCAATTGCACCACCAGATCCTCCCTCTCCTATAACGACTGAAATAATAGGCTGTGAAATAACAAGACAACATTCAATTGATCTTGCTATAGCCTCGGCTTGCCCTCTCTCCTCAGCGCCTTTTCCAGGATAAGCACCCGGTGTATCAATAAATGTAATAACAGGAATTTTAAATTTTTCCGCAAGTTTCATTAATCTTATGCATTTTCTATACCCCTCAGGTCTCATCATTCCAAAATTTCTTCTTAACCTGCTTTCAGTATCGTTTCCTTTTTCTTGCCCCAGCACTAACACAGAACGATCTTCAAGCTTCGCAAAACCTGCAATTATAGACTGATCTTCTCCAAACAATCGATCGCCCGAAATGGGCTGAAAATTACTAAAAATATTTTTAATATAAAACTCTGATTTGGGTCTATAATCGTGTCTTGCAACTTTAGTTTTTTGCCACCCATCTAAACTTGAATAAATTTCATTTAGCTTTGCATCAATTTGATTTTGAATATTTTGAATTTCCTGATTATCTAGTGAAGTCAGTCCTGTACTTTCAAAAGGGTTTTTTAAAGTTTCAATTTTTTCATCAAGATTTTCTAAATCTTTTTCAAAATCTAAGTATTGCATAATTCAAGTTTATTTAAATTAATAATTAAATTTATTACATATTTATAACACAAAACAACAATTCATTTTTAACTATATAATGGGTTACGTTTTATATTATTTTTTAAAATAATTGACTTTTAAGTATTTTAGTCCATTTTACCCACTCAAAAAAATGAATAAAAAATATATTTCTTTAGCTGGATCGAAAATAGATGAAAATTTATACAACTTTGTGAATAATGAAGTGGCTCCTGAAACAGGAATTGATTTAAAAAATTTTTGGGACCAATTTATCACTTCTGCAAATGTTTTGGCAAAAAAAAATAAATCCTTGCTTGAAAAAAGAGATGAGCTTCAAAAAAAAATTGATGATTGGCATATTGCCAACAAAGATAGTTTTAGTTTGGAAAGTTACAAAAATTTTTTAAGAGAAATTGAATATATAGTTGAAGAAAAAGATAGCTTTAAAATTGAAACAGAAAACGTTGATAACGAAATCTCAACCATTGCTGGACCGCAATTAGTTGTTCCTATTGACAATGCAAGATATGCGCTTAATGCAGCTAATGCTAGATGGGGAAGTTTATATGACGCGCTGTATGGAACCGATGCAATTTCTGATGAAAATGGTAGTGAAAAAACAAAATCATATAACCCAAAAAGAGGGGCGAAAGTAATTGAAAAAGGAAGAGCTTTTTTAAATCAAATTGTTCCTTTAGAAAAAGGCAGTTGGAGCGAAGTAATCAATTTATTTATTGAAAAATCTAATTTAATTTTAGAACTTGAAAATAAATCAAAAACTTATTTAAAAAATAAAGAAAAATTTATTGGCTATAATGGCTTAAAAGATAATCCTAGCACCATACTTTTAAAAAATAATCATTTGCATTTAGAAATTAGCATTGATCCAAAACATGTGATTGGCAAAGAAGATAAGGCTCATATAAGCGATATTATTATTGAATCTGCGATTTCTACCATCATGGATCTTGAAGACTCTGTGGCTGCGGTTGATTCTGAAGATAAAATTAAATGCTATCGAAATTGGCTTGGTATCATGAAGGGAAGTCTTCAAGCTGAAATGGAAAAAAATGGTAAGAAAATTATTAGAAAATTAAACAAAGACCGAAAATATATAAGTAATAAAGATAAAGAAATTAGTCTTCATGGTCGTTCTCTGATCTTAGTAAGAAATGTTGGTCATTTAATGAAAAATCCATCTATTACCTTAAATGACGGATCGGAAATACCTGAGGGAATTTTAGATGCTTTTATTACAGTATTTTGTGCAATGCATGATTTTAAAAATAAACTTAATTCAAGAACTGGATCTATTTATATAGTAAAACCAAAAATGCACGGTCCTGAGGAAGTGGCCTTTGCCGATGAAATTTTTGCTCATGTAGAAAAAACTCTCAAATTAAAATCCAATACAATAAAAATTGGTATAATGGATGAAGAAAGAAGAACAACAGTTAATTTAAAAGAATGTATTAGGCAGGCAAAAAAAAGAATTGCTTTTATTAACACAGGTTTTCTCGATAGAACTGGTGATGAAATGCACACATCATTTCATGCGGGACCAATGATTTTTAAAGCGGATATGAAAAAATCTCCGTGGTTGCTTGCATATGAAAATTGGAATGTTGATGTAGGCTTAGATTGCGGATTTTCTGGTAAAGCACAAATTGGAAAAGGTATGTGGGCTATGCCAGATAAAATGAAGGATATGCTTGACCAAAAAGCTGGTCACCCTCTTGCAGGAGCAAATTGTGCATGGGTGCCCTCTCCGACTGCTGCTACACTACATGCAACTCATTATCATAAAATAAATGTTTTTGAGCAACAAAAAGAATTGTCATCAAGAGAAAAAGCAAACATTGATGATATTTTAACCATACCAATGGCTGACAGACCCAATTGGTCTAAAGAAGAAATTTATAAAGAAATTGAAAACAATGCCCAAGGAATACTTGGATATGTTGTAAGATGGATTGATCAGGGCATTGGTTGCTCAAAAGTTCCTGATATTAATAATGTAGGGCTAATGGAAGACAGAGCGACTTTAAGAATATCATCCCAGCATATTGCCAATTGGCTTCATCATGAAATATGCAGTAAAGAAAAGGTATTAGAAATAATGAAAAAAATGGCAAAAGTAGTTGATGGACAAAATAGCTCTGACAAAAACTATGTACCTATGAATAATAATTTTGAAAATTCAAAATCCTTCCAAGCAGCATGTGAACTTGTATTTGAAGGAAAAAATCAACCCTCAGGTTATACTGAGCCCATCTTGCACTTAAGAAGATTAGAAAAAAAATCAGCTTAAGCTGTTAAGAAAAAAATTCAGACTTAATAAATTCTTGCTTTATCAGTGAGAAACCTAATCGATCTAAAATTTTAACTATTATCAAAAAATCTTTTACATACTCTTTACTATTTTTAAGTTTTTGAGAAAGCAGTATCAGCTCAAGTGTGGCTTTATTATTTTCTTTTCTTTCCAGCATATCATAAATCTTATTAGGAATATAAATTTCTTCAGAATTTGCTATTTTTTTAAGCGCGGTTGGTAAATTGATTTTTTGCTCTACAAGCAAGCTTATAGCAGCTATATCTTTTGCTGAAGCTTGATATTTTTTGCTATCTACTAAAGAAGAAAAGTTTTCTAAATTTTTTTTCTGTTTTTGGTTAATTTTTTCATCAAATAATAAAAATACAACATCCGATTGGTGAAAATGCTTATTATTAATAGCAACCATGGAATTATTTTTTTGTAAATTTTTAGAATATTCAGAAATTTCTTTAAGAATTTCTTCTGATAAATATTTTTTATCTATTGCAGAAACAAAAGAAAAATAAATTTTATTTCCGAGGTTAGTTAGTTTGTTTTTGTTATAATTACCTCTAATTAATTCAATTAGTTTGAGTCGTTGCTGCTGATCTCTGGTTAAAAGTATAGATTGATACAAGAGAGCCCTTCCCTTAACCGCATGATACTTGGAATAAGATTCAATAGGCACCAATAAATCATCAATGTTAAAAACTATTTTCTTGTACAAAGAGTAAAGCTTATCCAATGAAAAACTATCAATATTAGAACCTTCTTCTAAAAATTGAATTAATAAAAAATCTTCATCTGTAAAAAAATCTTTTTGATTATTTTCTTTATTATTGAAAATTAGTGACTTCGAAATAAAAGGGCTATTAAAAAAGTACTTGGTTTTATTAATATCGTTTTTAAATGCAGCAAAACTTGGATTAAAATCAGGATTTGCTAATGACGATAGATGTATATTTAGAAGAGTTTCAACATTAGCCTCACCTTGTCTTGCTAACAACATCCCTAATAAATAATTTATTTTTTGAATAAAGAAATCATCTTTAAAACCACTTTCTCTCATTAGCTCTAAGTTTGCTAAAGCTTTTTTATTTTCTTTATTTTTAACTAGACAAAAAATTTTAAATTTTTGAAGTTCAAAATTTTTAATCTCCGCTCCCATGTTAACTGCATACTTGCATGCCTTGTCAATTTGATAAGATGAGAAATGAGTGTTTATTAAAAAATCTAAAAGTTTTTCATTATTAAGCAAAAGATTATTTTGATCTATTACAGAATCAATTAATTTAGAGTCCTTGCTATGTGCCAAGTAAGTGCTAATTAGATTCAAATAGGATAGACCCTTATCATCTAAATCAGATAAATTAGTTTTGCTAAAAAAAATTCTGTTTATTAGTTGATTTGTAGAAATTGAGTAATCATTTTTAAATATTTCTGCATTGAAGTTATTAAAAACTTCTGCGGGAATTGATTTCCAAAAATTAATTGGAATACTAGTTGTTTTTGGATCATAAATTCCAAAAACTATTTCTCTATTTTCTTTATCGATAGTTGACTGATTAACGCTTGGTATTTGAAGTTCGGTCTTACTTTTTTGATTTAATGTTGTCGGTGGTAATTCAATTTTAGTTTGAATTTCTAAATTTTTATTTTCGGAAGGAACAATGCTTTTGGATTGTTGCCATATATCTTTTGTTTCAGAGAAAGCAGGCTGCAAAACTAAAACGCAACAAAAAAAAATATTTATGATTAACTTATTTAATAACTTCCAATATTTTTTCATTAGGCACTTTTTTTTCGACGGGTTTTGATGCTGGCGATATATCCAATGAATTTACAAGAAACATCACCCCAAATATAAGCGATATTATTAAAAGAACTATCCAAATAGGTTTATTTTTCATCATTGAAGAAATTAGTATATAAAAATTTAAGTCTAAAATATGTTATTAATTTATATAATATTAAAGTTCAATGAATAATACGGTTGTTTTAACGGGCATGATGGGTTGCGGTAAAAGCTCTATAGGTAAGGAGCTTGCTAATCAATTAGAACTTAAATTCATAGATACAGACCTTGAAATTGAAAAAAAAATTAATGCAAAAATTGAAGATATATTTAAAATTAAAGGAGAAAATTTTTTTAGAAAAATAGAAGAAGAAATATGCGTTAATTTAATAGATGGTGAGCCAAAAGTAATCTCTTTGGGTGGCGGTGCTTTTTTAAATGACAGAATACGTAAGCTAATTCTAAAAAAAACAATTTCTGTATGGATAGACGTAAATTATAAAACTATTGCAAAAAGAATAAAATCATCAAAAAAAATAAGGCCTATGCTAAATTATGAAAAATTAGAAGATTCTGTTAAAAGCATCCTAAAAGAAAGAGCGGCTATTTATAAATTAGCAACGATTAGAATTAATGCTAACGAGATGTCTAAAAAAAAAGTCGTCAATGAAATTAAAAAATATTTATGAAAATTTTAAAAAAAATTACTATTTCGCTCAAAAATAGTTCTTATCCTATTTTAATAGGAGAAAATATTTTAAAAAATTTTAATCAACATTATTTACGATACTGTAAAAATTTTAATTATCAGCAATAAAAAAATACCAAAAAAATATATTAATGAACTAAAAAAAACAATTTCAAAAAAAAATAAAAAATATATTTTGATGATACCAGCTGGAGAAAAAAATAAAAATTTGTTGACCATCAATACAATATTACAATTTTTAACTAAAAATAATTTTGATAGAAACGATACCGTTGTTGCGCTTGGAGGAGGTGTTGTGGGTGATATCGTTGGTTTTGCAGCAAGTATTTTTAAAAGAGGGATTAATTTTGTTCAGGTTCCCACTACCCTTCTTGCTCAAGTTGATTCTTCTGTGGGAGGAAAAACAGGAGTTAATAATAATTACGGTAAAAATTTAATTGGAACTTTTTATCATCCAAAATTTGTATTAATTGATATTAAGGTTTTATTTACTCTTCCCAAAAGAGAGATGATATCCGGCTTTGCTGAAGTTTTGAAATATTCTTTAATTATGAATAGAAAGTTCTTTTTTTGGCTTTGTAATTATGGAAATGAAATAATTTCAAGGGTTAACAACCAGGCGCTACTTAAAGCAATTGAGATAAGCTGTAAAAGTAAATCTATTATTGTGGGTAAAGATGAAAAAGAAATTGGCTTAAGAGCTATTTTGAATTTTGGTCATACTCTTGGTCATGCTCTAGAATCTCATTTGAAATACTCATCAAAACTTAATCATGGAGAGGCAGTAATAGTCGGAATGATGGCTGCTTGTAAAGTTTCTGTAAAACATGGTTTTTTAAAAAAAAATGATTTTTCAAAAATTAAAAATTTATATGATAAACTCGGATTAGAGGCGGATATAAAAAAGTATTTAAACTTGAGTCAGATTTCTAATTTTATAAATATAATGAAGAAGGATAAAAAAAACAGCTCTAATAATATAAACCTTATTTTGCTTGCAAAAATTGGAAAAGCTTTAATTTACAAAACTAAACTTGAAAAAACATTGATCCCTTTTATTAAAAAAGAATTAAAGAATGTCTGAAGATTTTTTAATATCAATTTTAATTGTAATCAGCTTGCTTGTATTATCTGGTCTTTTATCAGGATCGGAAACATCCATAACCTCCGTATCAAAAAGCAAAATTCATAAATTAGCTATTAGAGGAGATAAAAAGGCTAAATTATTGTTAAAATTAATTGAAAAAAAAAACGATTTAATAAGCTCTCTTCTTATTGGTAACAATTTCGTTAATATTTTAGCATCTGTTTTAGCTACGGCTATTTTGATCAAATACTATGGGGACAAGGGTATCGTTTATTCAACAATCATAATGTCTCTTCTTATTGTAATTTTTTCTGAGGTATTGCCTAAAAACTATGCATTATTAAAGCCGGATAGATTTGCGCTAGCTTTAACGAAGTACTTATACTTTTTTTCTAAGTTAATCAGTCCAATTATGATTTTTTTAAAATTTATTAATTGGTGTTTTTTTAAAATAATGAGAATTGAAACAGAAAATAAAATTACATCAAAATCTGCAAGGGAAGATATTAGAAATATAATTGATATGCATGAAGATGAGGGTCGCCTTTTAAAAGATGAGGGTGATATGCTTAATGCAATTTTAGATTTAAAAGAAATTACTGTGGAAAAAATTATGACCCACAGAAAGAATATTTACTCCATAGACATGGATAACAATCAAGAATTTTTTTCTAAAATATCTCAAAGCTCATTTAGCAGAATTCCAGTCTGGAAAAATAATCCTAATAATATTCTTGGCTTGATCCATGCAAAAAATGTTCTTTCAAATGTGAATAAGGATGGGCAATTAGATATTTTTAAAATCAAAGAAAATTTAATAAAACCTTGGTTTATACCAGAAACAACAAAGGCAAAAGATCAGCTAAATGAATTTATTACAAGAAAAGAAAAATTAGCTTTTGTTGTTGATGAGTATGGGGAATTAATGGGATTGATTTCAATGGAAGATATTATTGAAGAAATAGTTGGCAATATATTTGATGAAAAAGATTTTTCGACAATAGGAATTAGAAAAATAGATAATAATATTTATAGAATAAGAGGCGACGTCAATATTAGAGACATAAATAGAGAATTGGATATTCAAATTCCTGAGCAAAACTCATCTACAATTGCCGGATATATAATTCACCGAACAGAGTCTTTTCCAGATGTTGGTCAAATATTTTCTTTTGATAATATTCAATACGAAATTATAAATAAGAATAAAAATCAAATTACTCAAATCAAGTTAACTATTCCAAAAAATAATTCTATTCATTAATTTGAATTTCTAAAGAGTGAATAAAATCATTAAGCTCTTTTTTTAATTTTGAATAAATTTCTCTGTGTATCTGAACTCTGTTAAGATTTTTCATTTCCTTTTGAGAAATAATTAATTTAAAATGACTGTTGCCATTATTGGGTGATGACTTATGATGTTGGTGAAAGTGAGAATTATTTATTACCTCAAGATTGTTAATACCTAATGAAGATTTAAGTTTTTCTTCAATGATAGGGGCAAGATTTTTTTCCATATTTTTTTAATTTAATATAGTATCAATTTTTAAAAGTTATGAAAAAAAATTGTGAAAAATATTTATGCAAAGAAAGAGCCTTTAAACAGGTTCTTATTAAAGACAAAAAAAATAATGAATATCATTGGTATTGTTTCGATCATTACGATGAGCATATTCAAAAACAAAAATTAGAATGTGATTGGGAAAATTGTAACAAAATTGGAGAATTTAAGGCTCCCAGTAAAAATGTTGATACTTTTTTATGGTTTTGTGAAGATCATATCAAAATTTACAATCAAAAATGGGATTTTTTTGACGGGATGACGCAAGCAGAAATAGAAAATTTTATGTATGATGATTTAACCTTTCATAAAAAAACTCAAAAATTTGGTAACCAAGATGCTTTTTTTCAAAAATTATGGAATAATGCAATTGAAGATGAGCTTCTTTTTTTTAATAAATTTAAAAACTCTACTGCTTATCGTGGTACCAAATATAACCAAACCCAAATCATAGCATTAGAAAAAATGGAACTAAATACAGAAGTAAATTGGGGTGATATTAGGGCTCAATTCAAAAAACTTGTTAAAAAGTATCATCCTGATATTAATGCCGGAAACAAAAAATACGAAGAAAAACTAAAAGAGATTACGCTGGCCTATACTTTTTTAAACAACTCTATTAACAAAACCACAGAGGTTTCATGAGCACTTCTAATACTTTTGAAAACAAACCAGATCTTAAAATTTCAGTTAAACAAATATTTGGTATAGATTCTGATTTGGAGGTAGAGGCTTTTTCAAAAAAAAATGAATATGTGCCCGATATAGATAATGCCTATATTTTTGACAAAGATACTACTCTCGCTATTCTAGCAGGATTTGCACACAACCGAAGAGTTTTGGTTCAGGGGTTTCATGGAACAGGAAAATCTACTCACATTGAACAAGTCGCAGCTAGATTAAATTGGCCATGTGTGCGAGTAAACCTAGATAGTCACATCAGTCGAATTGATTTAATTGGAAAAGATGCAATTGTAATTAAAGATAATAAACAAATTACAGAATTCAAAGAAGGAGTTCTTCCTTGGTCATTGCAAAATCCTGTTGCTTTAGTTTTTGATGAATACGATGCTGGTAGACCTGATGTAATGTTTGTAATTCAACGAGTCTTGGAAAGCGACGGAAAATTTACTCTATTAGATAAAAACAAAGTAATCAAACAACATAACTACTTCAGACTCTTTGCAACCACTAACACCATTGGTCTTGGCGATACAAGCGGTCTTTATCATGGAACGCAACAAATTAACCAAGGTCAAATGGATCGCTGGAATATTGTTACTACCCTTAATTATTTAAATCCTGAAAAGGAGGAAGAAATAGTTTTATCTAAATGTAAATTTTTAAATAATGTGGATGGAAAAAAATTAATTAACAACATGGTTAAAGTCGCAAACCTAACTAGAAAAGGTTTTGCCAATGGCGACATATCAACCGTAATGAGTCCGAGAACAGTAATCACTTGGTCAGAAAATTATAATATCTTTAAAAATTTAGCTCACTCATTTAAAGTTTCTTTTTTAAATAAATGCGATGAATTAGAGCGCTCAATTGTTGCGGAGTACTATCAAAGGTGTTTTGGTCACGAAGTAAACTCCTCTTCTACTGAAAAATCAGTAGGAAAAACGAATGGAAGATAAGCAGGCAATAGAAAATTTTAAAAACGCAGTTTTTTCTACGGCTAAGGCTATAGCTAGAAAAACTATCTCTGTAGACGATCAGCAACAGGTCGCTAAAGTTCACGCTCCTAAAATAATATCCATTGATAATACCGACGAAGTACTAGAGGCAAGAGCAACTGCAGACTCGGAAGCTTTGCGAATTCGATATAATGACGAAAGTATTTCAAAAAAAAATGAGCCAAAAGGAAAAGTAAGCAAAAGTTTATATAAAATTGCAGAAAAAATAAGATACGAAAAAATAGGAGCTGACGAATATCAGGGTATTAAAAATAATTTTAACAATTTTTATAAAAAAAAAATTTTACATAGTGAAGTTCATTCTCAGAACTTTATTTCAGATGCTTTTGAAGCTTATTTGAGAAAAAATTTAATGAACCTAGAAATAGATGAAAATAAAAAACAAGATTTTAAACGCTGGGATGATTTGTTTGATAAAAAAATAGCTAATAAATTAAAAAATCTAAGCTCCTCTATAAGTAACCAAAAAGCTTATACTGAATTAGTTAATTCTATTATTAACGAACTCGAAATAAACGATCAAAAAACTGAGCCAGAAAATATTGAAAATGAAAATGGCGAAGAAAATAACAGCGAAAATCAGAATCAACAACAGTCAATGGAGGAAGAAAACCAACCATCTAAAAGTCAAGAATTTGATATGGACAATATTGTTCCTGAAATTGAATTTGACCCAAGCATGAATGATGAAGAAGCAATGCTTGAAGATAGTGATGATGAAAACATTCCAGAAGGACCAAGACAGCCACTCAAAGATGGAGATCCAAGAAAATATTCTATTTTCACCAATCAATTTGATAAAATTATTGATGCAAAAGAATTAATAACAGAAGATGAGATTAGAAAGTTAAGAAGCAACTTAGATATGCAATTATCAAGTTTACAAAATTTTATATCTCGTCTAGCTAATAAATTACAAAGAAAACTTCTTGCAAAACAAAACAGATCCTGGAGTTTTGATCTTGAGGAAGGAATTCTTGATGCATCAAAACTTCCTAGAGTAATAATAGATCCCTTTAACTCTCTTTCTTACAAAAAAGAAAAAGATATAGAATTTAAAGACACGGTCGTCACCTTGCTTATAGATAATTCTGGATCTATGAGAGGAAGGCCCATTAGTATAGCAGCCATATGCGCAGATATTTTATCTAGAACTCTAGAAAGATGCTCTGTTAAAGTAGAAATTTTGGGCTTTACCACATTAAATTGGAAAGGTGGCAAAAGTAGAGAGCTTTGGATGAAAAATAAAAAAAACAATCCTGGCAGATTAAATGATCTATGTCATATTATTTATAAATCAGCCGATACTCCCTGGAGAAGAGCCAAAAACAATTTGGGTCTGATGTTAAAAGAGGGAATCTTAAAAGAAAATATAGATGGTGAGGCTATTTTATGGGCCCACAATAGATTAAAAAAAAGAAAAGAAGAAAGAAAAATTATTATGGTTATTTCTGATGGCGCCCCAGTAGACGATTCTACTTTGTCAGTTAATTCGGGTAATTACTTGGAACAACATTTAAAAAAAGTTGTTAAATGGATTGAGGATAGTAAGGATATTGAAATTAGTGCCATAGGAATCGGCCATGATGTTTCTAATTACTATAAACAAGCAATTAAAATAGCTGATGTTCAAGAGTTGGGCGATGCAATGGTTGATAGACTAGTTGAATTGTTTTCAGCTGATAGAAGGGTTCTTAACTGATAACAAATTAGCTATTATAATCCTAAATGGAATTAACATTGTTATAGCCATTAACATTTTTACGCAAAAATCTCCCAGTCCTAGAGTAATCCAAGGAATATCCGTGCCATAAAAAGCTATAAAAAAGAATAAAGCAGTATCAGTAATAGATGAAAAAAGAGATGAAACAAAAGGAGGAA